>CAZEYH010000097.1:0-5294 GCA_964515895.1 uncultured Clostridiaceae bacterium
CAGCCACTACTTTTATAAGGTCCATAAGGAGTACTCCCGGTTCCACTGTTACAGTAAGATTTTCTTCGTCAAGTTCCAATATCTTATTCATTTTGGCAAGAGATAGGAGAATCCCTCCATAAATTGTAACAGCGCCCCCACATAAGCCTGTACCTGACCCTCTTGGTGTTACCGGTATATTATTATCATGTGCATATTTCATAATAGCAGAAACTTCATCGATACTTATTGCTTCAACTACAACTTCAGGCATATGTTTCCCATATTTGGGCATCTCGTCATGGGTAAAGTCTTCGTTAATTGCATTCTCTATGTAAACTCTTTCAGCAGAACAAATTTTTCTTAAATATTCTACATCCTCTTTCGTTACTTTTTTATAGTTTATATCTTCATCTGTTGCTTTTTTATGGTTTATATATTCCTGTGTTGTTTTTTTATACTTCATATCGTTGATTTCGTCGCTTACCATAATCTTCCTTCCCCCTCCCTTATATATTTAACACTACTCTTATTTTATTATTGCTTTATTACATAATTTGCCCTCGTTTTGCTACGTAATCTATCACTATTTTATTGCATAATTCAGGTACTATTTCATAAAGATCCCCTACTATTCCATAGTGTGCTACCTTAAATATAGGAGCATTTTTATCCTTGTTTATCGCAATAATACATTCAGAAGTATTCATACATGCTGTAAACTGTACTGCACCCGATATGCCACAAGTTATTATCAAACGAGGCCTGACGGTTCTTCCTGATAATCCTATCTGTTTTGTATATGGTGCCCAACCCATCTCAACTAAAGGCCTTGTAACAGCTACTTGCCCTCCCAGCATTGATGCTAGTTCTTCCAACATAGCAAGGTCTTTCTTATCTTTAAGACCTCTTCCCCCTGCTACAATAATCTCCGCTTCAGATATTGAAATTTGTTTTTCTTTCTGAACTACCTTTATTACATTTATTTTAGACTGCATTTTACTGCTTGAAAGTTTACATATCTCTATCTTGCCCCAAGGTTTTTCAACAGGCTGTGCTTTTTCCATAACCTTGTACCTGACAGTTGCAAATTGAGGTCTGCTGTAAGGCGTAACAATTTGTGCCATAATATTACCACCAAAGGCAGGACGTATTTGAATAAGGTCACTATTTTCCTTTACATCAAGAACTGTGCAATCTGCCGTTAAACCGGTTCTAAACCTTATAGACAGTCTAGGAGCAAGAGATCTGCCTATAGAAGTTGCACCTACAAGTACTATAGAGGGTTTAAACTTGTTAATGCAATCTTCAAAAGCGTTAGAATACAAATCTCCCCTGTAATATTTAAACTCCTCATGGTCATAAACAAACACTCTGTCTACCCCATAGTCTATAAGCTCTTCGGCCTTATTACAAATTTCGTTTCCAATAAATATACAGTATACCGGGTGGTTTATTTTGGATGCAAGTTCCCTTGCCTTGCCTATAAGTTCAAGGGTAACCGGGTGAATTTGTCCATCCATATACTCCACAAAAACCAAAATACCCTTCCAATTATGCCTGTCTACTATTTCTCTCCGTCCATCCGTAAGTACAATAGCCTTGGTAGGGCATTTTTTTAGACAAATCCTACACATCCTGCATGCGGTACTTATTTCTACTTGCCCTTCTTTTATATCTATTGCTCCAAATGGGCAAATCTTTACACATTCTCCACACAAATTACATCTTTGTGAGTTGATAGCAAGTATTCCCATAGTAATGTCCCCTTCCATATCTGCAATATCTTTTCTAATTCTTTGTACGACTATACAACCTTCATCTGTTTTAAAATATCATATATTTTTTCTGTCAATTCCTGACTTGAACCTTCTAATTTTACCTGTTTAATATTTGAATCGGGAGGAAAAATCCTTTCCACCTGAGTTGGTGAACCGATTAAGCCATAGTTCTTTTCATTCCTATCAGCAAAGTCTTCAAAGGTCATAATTTTTATAGGTCTATTCTTGGTATTAAGTTTTTTCCTAAAAGAAGGTAGCCTTGGTTGCATAATATCCTTTTCCACTGTGATAAGGCAGGGGTAAGAAAGCTCTACTACAGCTGTGCTTTCGGCCATATCCTGTTCTACAATAATGTTCTTATCGTTAACTTTTTCTATGGATTTCACCCATATTACATGTGGAATGTCAAGGTATTCTGCAAGGGCAGGACCAACCTGACCCGTATCCCCATCAGTTGTTTGCTTTCCGCATATAATAATATCGAACTCTCCTATAGCTCTAATACCCATTGATAGAGTATAAGAAGTAGCCAAAACATCTGCTCCGGCAAATTTTCTGTCAGAGAGTAAATATCCTTCATCCACTCCCATCATGTATGCCTCATTAATTATTATTTGGGCCTGTGGAGGTCCCATTGATATTACAGTTACAGTTCCTCCGATTTGCTCCTTTATCCATAATGCAGTTTCAATAGCATAAAGGTCATAGGGGTTCATCTTACTTTCAATACCATCTCGTTTAAGTACACCTGTCTTATTATCTATCTCCACTTTATTAGTTCCGGGTACTTGTTTTATACAAACTAATATCTTCATTTTAACAACCCTTTCTAAATTATTTGGTCTAGTGGCCTGACCATTTTCAACAACAATTATCATTGACTAGTTATAATTAAAACTGTGCTAGTCTACTATTTACTTTTTAGCCTTTAGGTTATTTCCTTTACGAAATTCAAGTGATTATCCATAATCTCTGCAGCAAATTCTGGATTTCCATCTCTTATTGCCTGGTATATTTGTAAATGCTGATGATATAATACCCGTGAATTACTACTATCTTTTAAAATTTTTGCCCTGTTAAATTTCACAGAGCATTCAAGGATATATGCTGTACATTCTGCAGCTTTAGTCAAAATAATATTTCCTGTAAGTGAAAATATAGCTTTGTGAAATTGTATATCAGCCTCAGCCCCCATATTAATATCATTTTTTTCTAAAGCCTCTTTCATTAGTTTCAATGCTCTTTCAAGCAAAGTTATATCAACGTCCTGATATTTCATTGCAGCCAATTTCACAGCCTCTACCTCAATAAGTTTTCTAAATTCGAGTAAATCAGTTTCCATACTTTCATTTCTTACAAATAACGGGGCTATGGTATTAATGAAAGGACCGATATTTAAATCTGTGATATAAGAACCTTCTCCTTGTCGTACCTCTATAAGCCCGATTATCTCCATGGCACTAAACGCCTCCCGAATAGATGCCCTGCTTACATTGAACATTTCCGCAAGAGCCCGTTCAGGGGGAAGTCGATCTCCAACCTTCAATTGACCTTCCTTAATAAGGTTAACAAACTGTTCTACTATTGATTGATAGAGTCTCTTCATGCCTATAGGGTTAATTTGCATATATAATTTAATCTCCTTTTAAGTCAATCTACACCGCCTTAAACATTATAATCCATATATTCCGGAAACAATGTTCCAAGCCTTTAATGCTGTCAGGTGGCCTGACCAATTTACCTATTGCTATATTGTTCTACATATCTTTTAAAAATCCTTTATTTTTTAAACATTTAATAATATTTTGTAGAGATACATGAATTATTTTTACTAATGTTAAGAGTAGGTTTAGATTTTTTGTTGACATTACTCTTCATGGCAAATATAATTCATGTAGTTGAAAATATTATTATAGTTTCTACTATGATATTTACCGTAGTAATAACTATAATATTTATTATATTTATTGTAACGATATTGGTAATAATTATAATTAAATCTATTTGTTATACTAATAATGACTGCTAAATAGTAATAGGTAATAGGTCTAATTTTTGTATATTTTAATATTAGCTTAAGGAGTGTAGACGCGTAATGCTAAAAGATATGACGAAAGGTTCAGAAACAAAACATATACTTGTATTTGCAATACCATTGTTTATAGGGAACATATTTCAACAACTTTATAATATGGTGGATGCAATTGTTGTAGGAAAATTCGTTGGAAAAGATGCACTTGCGGCAGTAGGAACCAGCTTCCCGGCCATGTTTCTACTTGTTGCAATGGTAATGGGACTATCTATGGGAGCATCTATTATCATTTCACAACTTTACGGTGCAGGTGATTACGAAAGGGTAAAGCGTGCAGTATCAACCACATTTATATTTCTTTTGATATGTGCTGTTGTTATCACCATTGTTGGATTGCTAACTTCACACGGATTGCTGAAGCTTTTGCAGACACCAGATGAGGTTATTGATGATTCTGTAAAATATTTGAAAATAATCTTTACTGGTATGATCTTTATGTTTATTTATAATACTTTATCAGCAATATTAAGAGCCCTTGGTGACTCCAAAACACCTTTGTATTTTTTAATTATTGCTTCATTATTAAATATTGGTCTTGATATTCTATTTGTTACAGCTTTTAATATGGGTGTTGGGGGTGTTGCTTGGGCTACCGTTATATCCCAAGCTGTATCTGCTACATTATGTATAATTTATGTATATGCAAAAGTTGAATTTTTAAGGATACACCCTAAAGATATGGTATTTGACAAAGAATTATTTATAAAATCTGTTAAATTAGGTATTCCCGCATCAATTCAACAAACAGTAGTTTCTGTTAGTATGATGGCTTTACAAGGACTTGTGAACTCTTATGGTGTTGTAACTATGGCTGCATACACTGCTGCATCAAAGATTGATTCTATTGCAATGATGCCTATTATGAATCTGGGTCTTGCTACTTCGACTTTTACCGCACAGAATATTGGAGCCGGTGAGATAGAACGTGTGAAACGTGGATACAGACGAAGTTTACTCATAATTACAATATGTTGCATAGTAACATCTGCAGTCATTCTATTATTCGGATCAAATTTGATGTCCATATTCATTGATTCTAAAGATTATGAAGTTATTGCTCAGGGTAATGAGTATATTACAGTGGTATCCTTCTTTTATATACTTATGGGATTGATGTTTGTTACCAACGGAGTACTTCGAGGTAGTGGAGATATGACTGTATCAATGGCCAGTACTATAACTAGCCTTGGAACAAGAATAATAGCTGCTTATATATTGTCAACAATACCGACTATTGGGCATAAAGGGATATGGTGGTCTATACCTATAGGTTGGGCTATAGGTACTACTATAACAATGATTCGTTATAGGAGCGGTAAATGGATTGGAAAAAAAGTTGTCAAGGCACCTGATAAAGTTAATTTAGAAAAGGCTGCCGTAGTAACAATTCCCCATGTTGATTCATAGAATATTATGTAGTCTATATCTTTAATTGTTAGCAA
>CAZEYH010000097.1:5304-8474 GCA_964515895.1 uncultured Clostridiaceae bacterium
TATGGAGGGATAATAGTGAAAAATAATAGTTTTAATTTGAATAATGTGAACAATACAATGCATAATATGAACAATACAAATAATATGCCATGTACACAATTTGTACCACCCTGCATGTTTATGCAGAGCCAATATACAATGCAGCCAATGCCACAAGCTTTTCAGGATGTAATAGAGGAAGATTTCTGGCAATGGCCGGGTTCTGCTCCGGGTTACCCTATAGATACCATGAATTGGCAGACAATGCCATATAACTTGCCAATGCCTTCATACGATATGTCAATTCCGACACCTACAACAGGCATGCCCGGCACAACAATGCCTATCACCCCCGCACCCATTGCTCCTGCTGATTTACAAATGGTTCTGGAACTTATTAAGGAAGCCCTGGCTGGAGAAACTGAAGACAGGTTGTTTTATGAATACTTAATTAGTACCGCTCCTTCAAATGAAGATAAAAATATAATACAAGGAATCCGTGATAATGAAATTAAACATTTCGGAATGTTCAGGCAATTATATAAAGATTTAACAGGGCAAATGCCTCCTAGTGTAACACAGGAAGAATTCACTAAGCCATCATCCTATTGTGAAGGATTAAAGATGGCAATTATGGGAGAACAAAGTGCCGTGGAAAAATATCGTAAGATTCTTTTTGTTCTCACAGACAGAAACCAAATAAATAAGATGGTTGAAATTATTACCGATGAACTACGGCATGGCATCCTATATAATTATCTTTATTCAAAAAACAAATGCACAAAATAGTTGAGTAGTAAGAAGTCAAAGGTAGGGGGTAGAAGTTGGAGCAGAATAATACCTCCCACCTTTGCGAGTTATTTAAATTACGCCATGGTCTTCCTGTATTTTTCACTTTCCCAATTGCGTATATAGTCTACTTCCTCTTTTGTCATAGACTTGACATTAAGCCGAGAATCCTTTATTTTATTTATCACATAAAGGTATGCAAGTAAAGTTTCTTCTATAGTGAGCGCTTCCTGATAATTAGCATAATATATAAGTTCACCTGTTTTTGTATAAATATTCAGTTTGTTTCTTTCACTGTTAATTGAAATACTATCATTAAGATACACCAGCTGATCCGGATAAAGCACATTCTTTTCGAAGTAACTATTATCTGTTTTATTATCTTTAAAAAAGTTTTTAAGATACTCTGTGCTACTTATGTGAATATCCTCTTGAGATTTATCTTTCATTCTTTCTTCCTTTTTTATAATGATTTCAGGATAATCTTCACTTATTTCCAAGTAATCCTTAATACGATTATTAACTTTATTATGTAATTCAAGACAATATTCTTTATTGTCTGAAGTTACTATAAGGCCATGATTTTCCATGAAAATTATTTCAGGGAATATTCCTTTTTCACTTTCGTAATTTTTTATTGTTTCCATAATTTTTATAGTTAGAAAGAATCCTGGATTCACATATGGAATCCACAATGTATCCCATTTATCTTCCGGAAATATTTTACCTGTAAGCTTCCTACCTTCTTCAGAACAACATAGAATATTAGCATATACAGGATGAGTATGTATAACATATTTTTTCAATATAGAATGAAATCCGGCTTCTACAGAAGGTCTTAACTTTTCTATACCTTCAAATGCAACAACATTATCCTTGGCAAATTTTACGCTATCCTTTTCATAATCTATATCTGAATCAAGGTTTACATTTCTAAAATACTCTTTAATATTCCTGTAGTTTACAACAACAAAACCTTCATTTTCTGTAATTTGCTTTAATTTGAATCCTGATGCCTTAACTGCCATCAATTCATCGTTAAGCTTGACCGAGGTATTTCCTCCTCCACCCTGTACATACTCTGGTGCATTTCCTACAGTATTTGATATTATTTTAAGTTCTTTCAAGCTCTTTTCATACATTTCATCACATCCCTAATATAATTCCCTATAGTACACCTAATTTTGAATGCATTTAATTTATTTTAATAAAATAATAATAATTACTTTATTTTTGATATCTATTTCCTTTTAAGCAGTACTTTTTCTTCGTATTCCCTTACATCACCAAGCCACGCAGCCCCCACAGGTACTCCCTTATTGCTGCAGTATTTGTCCCAAACCGCTGCAAAAGGAAGGGTTTTTAGTTCTTCCATTAAAGCTAGTCTGTTTCCGTAGTTTCCTTTTATCTCCTCATCAATCAATAACCGGGTTGGCTCTAGCAAAGCAAACAAAATAGCTTTCAACACGGATCTAGTTCCAATTACCCATGCAGAGATTCTGTTTATACTTGCATCAAAAAAATCAAGAGCAAAATGTACACGATTAAATGCCTTCGCTCTATTTACTTCCTGCGCAATGGCAAGCACTTCGTCATTTAGTAAAACTACATGATCACTGTCCCAACGAACACCCCTGCTTATATGTAACAATAACTCATCTTGAAATGCAAGAATTGATGATATTTTATCAGCAATTCCTTCTGTAGGGTGAAAATGTCCAGCATCAAGACATAACATAACATCTCTTGAGAGGGAATATCCCATATAGAATTCATGGGAACCAACTACATAACTTTCAGAACCTATTCCGAATAATTTGCATTCAACGGAATCAATAAGGTAATCTTTATTATATTTTTCATCAAGCAATTCATCTAGAGAATCCTTAAGTATAAAACGGTGACTTATTCTATCAGCAGGAAGATCTTTCATACCATCCGGAATCCATATATTATTAACACATGCAGTACCTAGTTCTTTTCCCATTTGAGCTGCAATCTCTCTACACTTTTTACCATGTCGTATCCAGAATGAGCGTACCTTCTCGTCTTTGCTAGATAAGGTAAATCCAGAATCAGCCATTTCATGAGAAAAAAATGTAGGATTGAAATCTAGTCCTATTCCTTCTTCTTTAGCCCAATCTATCCAACCTCTAAAATGCTCTACTTCTAGCTGATCTCTATCAACATATTTGTCCCCGGTTTCCGCATATATGGCATGGAGATTTACACGGTGTGTCCCAGGGATAAGGCTCAATGCCTTTTCTAGGTCCTGCCTTAATTCATCTCCATTTCTAGCCCTTCCCGGGTAGTTTCCTGTTGCCATAATACCTCCTCCGGAAAGACTATCTACATCGTTTTCAAATCCTGTGACATCATCACCTTGCCAACAATGAATAGAC
>CAZEYH010000098.1:0-3440 GCA_964515895.1 uncultured Clostridiaceae bacterium
ACGTGTCAGCCTCTCTATAGGAACACTTTGATTTTTAATAGGTCTCACAAAATCATTCCTTTCAGGATAACATGTAGTTTATATCATATTAATTATATAGTATTATATATTGAAACAGGGGTAATTTCTACCCCTGTTATATTTAATTTTGACTTAGTTACCGTACTTATCCTTTAACACCTTATACTGCTCGTTATACTCATCTATATAAGTGTCTCCGCCTGACTTAAGCCACTGCTCAATACCTTCATCGATATAATCTACATTTTTATTTCCCATACAAATTTCGTTTATATATTGCTCAATAAGCTTATCTAAATCACTGATTAAGCTCTCGCTTTTAGTACCTGCCCATGAGTATGGGAACATATAGTCATATTGTTTACAGCTTTCAAAAATCTCCTTAAAGCAATTCTTGGAAGCTTCGTTGCTAGCTTCGACACCACCCTCAACTGGTCTCCAAGCCAGGGTATACGCACCGCCGGGCAAACTATAATAACCTTTATATAGTTTTTCAGTTGCACCTTCAGGAAGCTTAATGGTATCGCCATTGTCAATCCAGTGTACACCGGGCACACCACAAGTATTCATCGCATTACCTTCACTGGTACATTTATATTCAACTATCTCAAGGAAACGCTCAACTTCAGCAGGTGTTGCACATTTATTAAACACAAGTGCGCAACCAAAAAGATTCTTGGCCATAGCACCTGCTTTACCGGAGATACCTTTAGGACTCTGAAGCATCCAAGGATCTGCTTTAGGATTAGCTGCCAATAGAGTACTTGTTGCAGCATCCGCATCTCCATACCATGCGAAAAAGCAGCCAACCTGCCCTTGTGACCACACAGCCTTAGAAGTATCACTTTTGAGCATTATCTGATCAGGATGTATAAGTTCACGTTTCACCCAATCCTGTATAGTCTTAAGGTAAATTTTATAATCAGGATGCATGAAATAAGGATAGATCTTATCTGTATCGTCAATAGGTTGCCAAGAATTTCCGTAAGGCAGGAAAGCACCTAATATATATTCCTGCATAGCTATAAACCCACCACCATAAGAGGTCATGCCATAGGTATCATCAACTCCATTATTATCCGGATCTTTGTTTTTAAAAGCATCCATAACAATTTCCAATTCATCTATAGTCTTAGGTTCATTAAGGCCAAGAGCCTTAAGCCAGTCTCGCCTAATCCATAAACCGGTTTTAACACTGCAACCCTGTTCAGGAACACCATAAATTTTGCCATCATCACAAGTAACATATGCCCAACACTGAGGAATTATGTCGCGCTTCATGATCGGACACTTTTCTATAAACTCGTCAATGGGCTGTATCCATTTGTTCTTGTACTGTACTTCTAGACATTGAGCATTCCCAGTTCCCGGTAGCCCGATACTGGATGTGAATTTATCGCCACTAGCCCACATGATACTTATCTTCTCACTTCTTACATCTGAAGGTATATTGATTTTTTCTATGGTGCAGTTAAATTTATCCTTGTAAAAGTCCAAAACAGCATCATCATATTCGGTTTTAGGACTCCACACCGTCCACACATAAGAAAGAGTTACATGTTCACGTTCTGAATCAGTCTTTTGCTCAGTGGTTTCATCATTGTTTTCGTCCTTGGTTCCGGTATCTGAGCTTTGAGTACAGGATGCCAGAACCATACATAGCATAAACATTGCTACAACAATAGCTATCAGTTTTTTGTTATGATTTTTCATTTAACATTCTCCTCTCGGTTTAATTAATTTATAAATTAGAGCTACATTGCTCAAATTTAACAAGTTCATTTCTATTGTTTTAATAGAGTAACTTCAAGTCATACCCTGCTTAAATAACTAACTAATCACTCCTTAACAGCTCCCAGCATTATACCCTTTACAAAATATTTTTGCATAAATGGAAATAATACAATAAGCGGCAAAATAGCAACAACAATAACCGCACATTGAAGCAAGGTATTAGGTTTATTTGCCATTTCAGCTGCGTGCTGACCATCTACCATATCTGAAAAACGACTTGACTGCATAAGTTGACGCAATATGACCTGTATTGGCCATTTATTCTCATCAGTTACATAAATCATAGCACCAAACCATTGGTTCCAATAAGCATCAAATAGGAATATCCCTATTGTCATAAGTATAGGCAAAGATATAGGTACATAGATTATAAAAAATATATAAATGTCGTTTGCCCCATCTATTTTTGCGGACTCCTCAAGGCTAGGTGGTATACTCTCAAAATAGCGCATAAGTAACATTACATTATAGGTATTTACAAGTCCCGGAATAATCATAGCCCAGTAAGTGTTTATAAGTCCTATACTCTTCACAACAAAGTAAGTTGGCATCAATCCACCACTAAACAGCATGGTGAATATAAGACTTGACTTATATATGTTTCTGCCTGGCAGATGATTTTTAGAGATTACATAACCCAGCATAGAAGTAATTATTAAGCTTAGTGAAGTTCCAACTAAAGTTACGCCTATAGTATTTGCATATGCACGCATGATACCAGAACTAGGCTTTATCATTAACTTAATTGTGCTAAGGTCGATTCCATATATTGGTAGTAGTAGCATACCATTGCGTGCAATTGCCCCTTCGGGGGATATAGCCGTAGAAAATACATATAAAAATGGTATTATCATGGTAGCTGACATTAAAAGTAGCAGGAAACAGATTATTTTGTGTCCAACCTTTTCAAAAGTACTCTCATAAATCATATCTACACCCCCTTAAAATATCCCACGATAGCCTAAGCGACGTATGAACCTATCGGAACCTACTATTAATACAACTCCTATAGCGGACTTGAATAGCCCTACAGCCGTAGAAAATCCATATCTGGAGTTAACCATACCCTCCCGATATACATAAGTGTCTAGTATATCAGCTACATTCATAACCATAGGGTTATAGAGATTGAAAATCTGATCGAAGCCTGCACTGAGTATGCCAGAAAGGTTTAAAATGAATACAATAATAATCGTAGGTGCAATACATGGTAATGTTATGAATCTCAGCTTATGTAGTTTTTTTGCACCGTCAATATCGGCTGCCTCATATAATGTTGGATCAATATTAGATATAGCAGCTACATAAACTATTGTACCCCATCCAGTTCCCTTCCAAAGGTGTGAAACAATGAGCATAACCATAAAATTTCTCTCATTGGTAAAAACATTTATTTTACTACCTGTGATAATTTCTAACCAACGATTTAGATCTCCAGTGATAGGGGACATAAGCTGATAAATCATTGCAGCTACTACAACCCAAGACAAAAAGTGAGGCAGATAGGACACACCTTGTACAAAGTTTTTGAATTTTTTGTTATTTATCTCGTTTAACATCAAAGCTATGATTATCGGAAGCGGAAAACCGAAGAATAACTTTAGCAAACTTATGGAGTCAGATTT
>CAZEYH010000098.1:3450-8415 GCA_964515895.1 uncultured Clostridiaceae bacterium
ATAGTAAGAGTGTTACGCAACACCTGTGTAAAAAAGATAGAATTAAACATAATCTTAAAATTTTCAAAATTGTTCCACTTAGATGTAAAAAAGCCCATGATTCCACTGCCTATATCATAATCAGTAAATGCTATACTTATTCCAAACATAGGAAGGTACACAAGTACTAAATAATAAACAACTGCCGGTAGGGACATTAAATATAAATATTTAGACGCAGACATACGCTTCAGAAGAGTTCCTTTTGTCTTAGGAAGCTTGTCATTCGATGTCTCTTTTGGAATTGCTCTCATGAATCATGTCCCCCAATCATTTCGTTGATATATTTAATGTTTACCCCAAAGCGTGTCTGGCTCTCGCCCTCAAGAGTTCGTTCAGTATATATTTTGCTTAGCAGGCCTACAGTTTTTCGGTCTAGTTCAATAGCTCGTGCTTTAAAGCTTTCTAATATAGTGCTGTCGTGGCATCCTTTTTCAATTAGCATCTGTGGAGCAAAATCACAGTAGTATGAAAGTACTTCAATGCTCCAACGCCAGAGTTCTGTGCGATAAATCTGTTGTTCATTAACCGGACATGCTCTGTCAAGCAGCACCGATGCCTCATTTAGTGCAACTTGTAGCTTTTTAAAATTTTCAAGAAATTCCTTCGGTTTTTCTTTTATTTTTTCTATTCTTTGAGTATAGCTCGGTGCAAAAAAGTTTCCGGTTTTATAATCGCTAAATTCATTTTTCGATGCTATCAGTTCACCTACTCGGTTTGCATTATAACTTGCTTCACCTAATAGCATCGGTATACCACCAAGCTTATCATCTTCAACACCAAAGTGTTCAAGTGCAAAAGCACAGTTAATTTCACTACGAGAAACATTTGGATTTTTCATTATTTTAGCACCGGTTATAAGTGCATACTCGGTCAGTGGCCATGGGGAACGTCGCACTGCCCAACTTGTAATCATAAAACCTTCGATATCCGCATCCCTTGCAGTATTTATTGCTGCACGTACATTTCCTGCTCGCATATGAGATGGAATACAGAAACTATCTCCTGCAGACCTTGCAGCACAAGCTAAAATCACATCAAAGCCTTGATCTCGTAACATCCTTGTGTACGGAAATGGATTTATTAGTTCTGGCTCAGAGTAATAAAAATAAGGTCTAAAAAGTTTCTGTTGAAGAAGTGGCCAGTCGTCGGGTCTATGCAAATATTTTTGTAGTCCCCAAAGCAGACCATCTTTAGTTGGTTCTCCCTGAGACCAATAATCCCAATCCATCATTGTAACATGTCCACATAGAGATTCTAATGTTTCAGGATACGCAAGAACAATGTCACACCACATCACTGGCTTAATATTATACGAGTTTAAATACTGTGCACATTTGAGATAGTGGCTTGTGAGTAGTTTTTCAAACCCGTTCTCCTCTATGTGCTTCTTACAACATGGACAGGATGGGATACCTATTTCATCTCCACCAATATGGAACTGTTTGCAATTAGTATGTAACTTAAGGATTTGTTCTGCCATGCTTCGAAACAGCAATGCGCCACGTGGATCAGAGGGACAAATTGTATGAAGCTTTGCCCACCCATTCTCATCTTCTAGTTCATCCTGGCCTATTCCTTCGTACCATCCTTCACCCAAGGATTTAAATTCCTCGTGTCTAAGTATCCAGTATGAATGGCCAAAGCACTGAAGTAGTGGAATAAGCTCAATATCCAACTTGTTTGCTACAGAGATTATATTAAGCACCTCATCCTTTGTCAAAGCATCGGGTGCAGCAAGACAAGATAGTTTTCCGTCGAAAGGGAATGCATCCATATATTCCAAAAGTACAGTATTATATCCCCATCGCTTTAGATCATATAATATATTAATCACGGCTTTTTCTTTTAGCTTTTGAGCACGAAAGTCGATATGCACACCGCGTATTGGCTGTAAATATGCGTCCATTCCATCAACTCCTATATTCTTTATATTGCATCGTGTATACATAATTGTATAGTAATGTGTTTTGAATTGATATATTAAACTTCTTTGAAACATATCAATTTTTTTAAATGTTATCCTTACATGTAAAAAATGGACAAGCATTATGCCGTCCATCGGATATTGTTCTATTAATATATTGCTATTATATTGCTATTTTTTAAGCTTGGGAATTACCAGAGTCACCAGAGTACCGCGGCCTTTTTCACTAAAAACTTTAATACCGTATTCTGCGCCAAAAAAGAGTTTTAAGCGTTCATTCACATTTCGTATTCCGTATCCATTAGATTCATTTTCCAAAATTTGTTGACTCATCTCCTTTTCCATGCCGGCTCCATTATCGTGGACAGCAAATTTTAAGCAATTTCCCATATCTTTAGCACTTATCGTAAGCAGTCCTCGTCGTTGTGAAATATAATCAATTCCATGCTCTATTGCATTTTCAACAATAGGTTGAAGTACTAACTTAATCATGCTATAATCGTAGACACTTTCGTCAATATCGTATTTGACATCGAAGCTCTGATTGTGCATAAATAGCTGTATGTCTACATATGCACGTATGTTTTCTAATTCATCTTTAACACTGATAATATTTTCTCCGCGATTTAATGTTGTTCGATAAAAATTCGACAGTGCTACAACAACATCACTTATGTCGTTAGCATCATATGACAAAGCCTTCCAATTTATCATAGATAGGGAATTGTAGAGAAAATGGGGGTTTATCTGTGCCTGAAGTGCCTTGAGCTCCGCTTCCTTTTGCGTTATCTTGCTCTGATAATTTTCCTCAATTAACGTATTTATCCGTTTTATCATACGGCCAAATCTGTTTGTTAACTCCCCAATCTCGTCCTTAGAATCACTCTTTAGTTCTATTTTAAGATTACCCTGCTCAACCACATCAATCGTGCGTATCAAGGTTTGCAGTGATCTGGATAATGCATTTGAAAACAGTAGGCTTGCCATTAGCATTATTGCTGCACAAGTGAGAGCAACTAGCAGTGTAGTAATAAGAATTTTCTCGGTATTAACGGTTATAGAATCCATTGAGATTAAGCAATAAAACGTCCAATCCAGCTTGCTAATGTTACCTTTTTTAATTAGATAATTGAGCTTTCCAAGAGTTATGATGTCCGACTCTTCTGAATTTATTATGTTATCAAAATCTGCTCTCTTAATATAATCATTATTTGTATGTATGACATTTCCCGATGAATCTGCGATAAGCAGTCCATAATCCTGCTTGTCTGCAAGTTTAAAATACTGAAAGAAGCTATCTGTGTTAATTTTCATTGACAAAATATTCACTCTGTCATGCATAAGTACATCTATAATTCTCTGGCTCGCTATTAGCTCGTCCTTATCGTAGTACCAGTAAATTTCAGTTCCTTCCAGTGCTTTATCATACCACGGTTCTTCTATAATTCGGTTTATCGGTAGTACAAATTGTCCGTATGCAGGTATATCATTAGAAGTATAAATAGTAATTGCTTCAACATCTCTGTATACACCTAATACCGAATTAAAATAAGGATCAATGAATTCCTCAAGAGTATCTTTAAGGCGTAACTTATCAGGATAATAAGCGTTTAGTACTTTTGAAGCCTGAGATCCATATACTATTGCGTCAAAAACATCGTACATTCGTATCATTGCCATATCTACATTATACTCCACTTTTTTTACGGAAATATCCAAACTCTTGAATGCCTGCTCACGTAACAAGCTTCGTGACTGTATGTAAGAATAATTTCCGACCAATACAATCGGTACTACAGTTAGTAGTGTGCAAAATAGCATCAACTTGTATTTAATCTTCATATTTCTAAGAGTCATGAGTCTCCTCCTGTTTTTTTAACATGCCATTTTCCCTGAATTCATTCGGAGTTATACCGTAATGTTTCTTAAATAATGAGCAAAAATATGATGAGTTTTGATAGCCAACATTATAAGATACATCTACTATTTTCATATTTGTATCGCTCAGTAACTCTTTTGATCTTTCAAGTCTATAATTAGTTAAATATTTTACAAAATTATGCCCCGTTTGCTCTTTAAAAATGTAACTTACGTATGATGGGGACAAAAAAACCCTTTCAGCTATGAAATCTATGCTTATGTCTTTCATATATTCAGTATGTATGATTGTTAGAATCTCATTTATCACCTTATCTTCATGTAAATCTTTCTCTTTAAGAGTTGCTCCGTGTAAGATTTCATTTCGATGATTAACCTCCCCCAAACCACTATCAGCAATTTCCACTTCACGCTCTTTAGCACTAAGATCAATTACATGGCTTAAAACACGCTCAAATTCTGCAAACACAATTGGTTTTAGTAAATAATGTGCAACATTATATTCTATCGCTTTTTGTGCATACTCAAATTCTCCGTAAGCACTAAAGATTATTATTTTAATTGATGGGTGTATAGTTCTAGCACTGTGTATTAGCTGTATTCCATTCATATAAGGCATCTTTATATCAGTTAAGAGTATATCCACATGATTATCTTTTAATATTTCTAACGCGCGCCTTCCATTTTCAGCCTCCAAAACATTTAGATTAAACTCATAACGTTTAATCAGAAGCTTTATACCATCGCGTTCAAGCTTTTCGTCATCAACAACTAATATTGTGAAGGAAGATTTATTGCTTGCATTAATATGTTTCACATCCCAACCCCCAAACAAATATTTTTAACCATTGATTTATTGCTATTTTGCCTGTTTAATCCTCTTCTTACTCCCTTTATACTAATCTTCCATTTATACATCTATCATAGCCATTACTGACAATACTATGTTATTTCATCCGCGCTATGTCCATAATAGCTTTAATTGTCTCAGGATGCTCATAAATTTCTACCTTACTGCACTACTCCATACTACACTACTTCCAGAACAGAAATCTAATATGGTTACCACCCAGAAAGTCATGAAATGACTTTCTGATGAAGCTTTAGGCACATTGAGTTTC
>CAZEYH010000099.1:0-8390 GCA_964515895.1 uncultured Clostridiaceae bacterium
ATCCGTCGAAGAGAACCTAGGGTTCCCTAGCGAACAAGAAAATTTGCGTCAATGCTTAAATCATGAACGAAGCGAATTTTCTTGACGATGAGGTTCTTCTCTAGTATAATAATTCTAATATTTTTATGCCCGTAATAATTATATTTATAGGCAAAGGAGGAAGAATAAATATGCAGAACAGATTTGAAAAAGAGGGGCTTACTTTTGATGATGTATTATTAGTACCTCAAAAGTCTGATGTATTGCCAAAAGATATTGATACTACAACTCTAATCACAAGAGATATAAAACTTAATATACCTTTAGCAAGTGCTGCTATGGATACTGTTACCGAATCCAGGCTTGCAATTGCAATAGCTAGAGAAGGGGGAATAGGCATAATCCATAAGAATATGTCTATTGAAGACCAGGCAACTGAAGTAGATAAAGTTAAAAGGTCAGAACATGGGGTTATTGTAGACCCTTTTTATTTATCTCCGGATCATATTGTTTATGATGCTTTGGAGCTAATGAAGAAGTATAGGATTTCAGGAGTTCCCATAACTGAAAAGGGAAAACTTGTGGGAATATTGACCAACAGAGATCTTAGGTTTGAAACAAATTATAGCAAAAAAGTAAGTGAAGTAATGACAAAAGACCGTCTTATTACTGCACCTGAAGGCACAACATTAAGTCAGGCAAAAGAAATATTAGGCAAGTATAAAATTGAGAAATTACCTATTGTAGATAATAAAGGTTATTTAAAAGGATTAATTACCATAAAAGACATAGAAAAAGCAATACAGTATCCTAATTCGGCCAAAGATTCAAATGGAAGACTACTTGCAGGTGCTGCTGTAGGAGTTACAAGAGATATGATGGAAAGGGTGGAAGCCCTAATAAATGAAAAAGTTGACGTTATAGTTATAGATTCGGCTCATGGACATTCTGCAAATATTCTCAATGGCATTAAACGTATTAAGAATAAATATCCGAATATTCCTGTTATTGCAGGCAATGTTGCTACTGCAGAAGGGACAAGAGATTTAATTGAGGCCGGAGCTGATGCTGTAAAAGTAGGTATAGGCCCGGGTTCCATATGTACAACAAGAGTGGTTGCAGGAATAGGTGTACCTCAAATAACAGCCATATCTGACTGTTCAAGTGTAGCAAAACAATATGGAGTCCCAATAATTGCTGATGGTGGTGTTAAATATTCCGGAGATGTTGTTAAGGCAATTGCTGCCGGTGCAGACACAGTAATGCTTGGAAATTTATTTGCAGGTACCGAAGAAAGTCCCGGAGAATCGGAAATATACCAAGGAAGACGTTTCAAAGTTTATAGGGGTATGGGTTCTCTTGGTGCTATGCATAAAGGAAGCAAAGACAGGTATTTTCAGGAAGACGCAAATAAACTTGTACCGGAAGGTGTGGAAGGCAGAGTACCATACAAAGGACCATTATCCGATATAGTTTTTCAACTGGTTGAAGGTTTAAAACATGGGATGGGATATTGTGGTACCGGGACTATTGAGGAATTGAAAACTAAATCAAAGTTTATCAGGATAACAAATGCAGGTTTAAGAGAGAGTCACCCACATAACATAAATATTACAAAGGAGGCTCCTAATTATAGTACAATAAATGTATAAATCAATATAGAGCTTGCATAAATCCCTTGCTTTTACAGTATTAATACTATGTATCTAATTTGAGTTTAGGAATTTATAAATTTTTTATTAAATTCCTAAACGAACAAGAAAATTCGCAAATTATTTTAAGTCATGAGAAAAGCAAATTTTCTTGGAAAGGCAGGGCGTATGAATGAGTAGTGTTTTACTAGTAATATGTTCAGAAGATGCTAATACTGAAAAGTTCACTTTATTGAATAGAGTAGTAAAGTATGTAGGTAGATTATTTTACAGAAATATACGTGTGAAGAGCATGCAGAAAAAGTTGAATCTAGTTGAAGTATATGATGGCTTGAAAGTATACTTGCTGGAATTACCTTGTACTAGTGAGGAATTTTGTAAAATAAAGAGCAAGACAATTTCAAATTTAGCAGAAATTAAAAATAAGTGGATCTCAAAATTGCTAAAATCCTATGAGTCGGCAGTAGCAAGTAAAAAATGCAATATGATTTTTGCGGCAATAGATGAAATTTGTTCTAAGATGGGAATAGAAATGTTCTATTTATCCAATCAATTACTAAATAATTCATATTTTAAAAGCTATTGTGGAGAACTTTCAACCGGGAAACTACTTTTTCAGGCTCTTATTGTTGAAATATTGATAAAGCTTTATTCTAACAAAGCTGATATTAGTCAATTAGATATTGTTGTAATTGAAGATGGGAATAGACATGAAGTTATAAATGTAGTAAGAATGCTTTATCCTATTACAAAATTTATTACAGTTTTAACTCAAGACAAGACATGGCTTGAAAATGAACTTGAAGATATTTATATAAAAGCAGGGCTTTCAATAAGTGTTATGTCTGATTTCGAAAAAGGGTTAAAAAGCGCAGACATAATTATATGTTACGGAGACATAAGCAAAATTACAACATACAAAAAGCTAAAACCAAAGGCTATGGTAATACATTATCATTCAAATAGAGAGGAATATTTAAGTATAACCGAGTTAGATGTAAACAATATTATGATAAATGGTTTGGATATTTATATACCTCCTTCTATAATAATGAAGTTGGGCAGGTTAAAACCAAAACACTTCAATAGTCTGGAATTAGCTGAAATTTTAATTAAGAGTCGGATATCATTACCCGTAAATACCAAGCAAAGAGATGCTGCATTACAGGATCTGGCAAAGGCCTTTAATGAAGGCGGATATTATATAAAACAGTTTAAGGGATTTAAATTAAAAAAATAATAAAAAGAGGGTGTAAAATGTGGTAAAGAAAGTATCTATTGTATTAGTGGGTGTAGGTGGTTATGGTAATATATATATTAGTGAATTGCTCAACAATATAGATAAAGACAAATTTACAATAGTTGGTGTAGTTGACCCAAATCCTCAAGGTTGTAAATATCTTAAGGAGCTGAAAGAACTTAAAATTCCCTTTTTCGAAGATATAGAAGAATTCTATGCGTATAACAATGCAGATCTGGCAGTTATTTCTACACCAATACAATATCATGCAACTCAGTCTTGTTATGCAATGATGCATGGTAGCAATGTGTTATGTGAGAAACCGGTGAGTGCTACTATACAAGATGCTCTTAAAATGGCAGAAGTTAGGGATAAAACCGGTAAGTTCCTTGCTATTGGTTATCAATTATGTTTTAGTGATGCAGTGCTCGAACTAAAAAGAGATATTATAGCAGGAAAATTAGGAAGACCTAAAAAATTAAAAACAGTTGTACTGTGGCCAAGAAATAAAAAGTATTTTAGCAGAAAATGGGCAGCAAAGATAAAAGATGAATTTGGGAACTGGGTACTTGATAGTGTTGCAAATAATGCAACTGCTCATTATCTTAACAATATGTTTTTTGTGTTAGGAGAGAAGGAAGATGAGAGTACATATCCTTCTGAAGTAAAGGCAGAGCTGTACAGGGCCAATGATATTGAAAACTTTGATACTGTAGCTGCTAAAATATCTACTGAAAAAGGAGTAGATATAATGTTTTATGCATCCCATGCAGTAAATGAAAATATAGGCCCTATATTTTATTATGAATTTGAAAATGCAGTAGTTACATATACAAATAGACAAAAAAGTAACTGCGATATTATAGCTCAATTCAGCGATGGAACAATAAGAAATTATGGTAATCCTTTTGAAAATGCAACTAAAAAACTTTGGACATGTATTGGTGTTGCAGCAGGATTAAGTGTAGATATAACATGTAAGGTTGAGACTGCAATACCTCATATAATATGTATAAATGGAATGCAGAAATCAGCTCCTGAAATTGTTAACTTTCCGGATTCACTAATAAAGACTGAAGGAGACCCTGAACTTGTTTGGGTGGAAGGGTTAAAAGAACTTTTGTTAGATTGTTATGAAGATTGGACTCTACCATCTGATAGGGAAGTACCATGGGCAAAGGCAGGAGAAAAAATCAAACTGGCGGGCTATACTTGTTTTGAATGATATAAAAAATGGCTTTTTTAACTTCTTGACAATGAATAATATGTGTTTTATAATTAATAGAACTTTAAAATAAGTTGAATTTTAAG
This sequence comes from uncultured Clostridiaceae bacterium, assembly GCA_964515895.1. GTDB lineage: Bacteria > Bacillota > Clostridia > Acetivibrionales > DUMC01 > CAZEYH01. The sequence goes on from CAZEYH010000099.1 coordinate 4,183, forward strand.
GATGACTAGACACTGTGGCACTGTTGGTATTATCAGTGCTGCATGTGTGTTATACCAAAAAATAGAATAATAAGCTTAAAACTTTATGCGAACGGAATAAATAAGACTTTAATGCATATATTATCAACACATAAAAACATTGTAAAGGAGAGGCTTCAAATGACAGGAAAAGAAGTCATATTAACTTATGAAGGATTAGAAAAGTTAGAGAAGGAATTAGAATATTTGAAAAGCAAAAAAAGGAGAGAAATTGCCGAAAGAATAAAACAAGCTCTATCATTTGGAGACATAGCGGAAAATTCTGAGTATGATCAGGCCAAAAATGAGCAAGCTTATATAGAGGGCAGAATTGTACAAATTGAAACAATGTTAAAAAATGCAAAAGTTATTGATGAAGATGATATCAATACTGAAGTAGTAAGTCTTGGTTGTAAAGTAAAAGTCTATGATGTAGACTTTGATGAAGAGGTTCAATACTTTATAGTTGGCTCCACAGAAGCTGACCCGGGACAGTATAAAATATCCAATGAGTCTCCTGTGGGTAGAGCACTTATTGGAAAGGAAATAGGTGACGAAATAGAAGTTAGTGTTCCTGCAGGAATTATTAAACTCAAGATATTAGATATCGATAAGTAGCATTTATATTTAGAATCAATAACGGAATTTCAAAAAAAGTAGATTTTACAGTAAACTTAGCCGAAAGCTCACGACTTCAGTCGCTGGGATGAAGGCTTATCTCACCCGAAATTAGGTACTTGATATTTGTTTAATTATAATATAATATAAAGACATAAAAACGTCTTGAAACGTGCGTAATACTATCGTTAATTTGTTAGCAGGAACAATTGATAGTAGAAGTCTAATGGAAGTCAATCAGTGGCATTATACTTTCGGGTTGGTGCAGAAGTTGAAAAGCACATTAGAACCTGCTGACTTTAGTCGTGCAGAGTTTCAGAGGGAGGATAAATTATATGTTTGAAAGTTTGGAAAATACTAATGAAGTAGATAATTTGAATGAAATATTAAAAGTAAGAAGAGAGAAATTAAAGGAGCTTCAAGAAAACAACAAAGATCCTTTTAATATTGTAGAATATGATGTTACTAATTCTACTTCACAAATAATAGATAACTTTGATGAAATGGAAGGGGAGTTTGTTTCTATAGCCGGTAGGTTAATGTCAAAAAGGGGCATGGGAAAAGCGTCATTTTGTGATATTCAGGATAGAGAAGGTAGAATTCAGCTTTATGTAAGAGTTAATGAAGTTGGCAAAGAAGTTTATGAGGACTTTAAAAAGTTTGATATCGGAGATATTATTGGTGTAAAGGGGAATGTTTTCAAAACCCATAAAGGTGAGATTTCAGTAAAAGTTAGCAATATCACGTTGCTGGCCAAATCTTTGCTACCTTTACCTGAAAAGTGGCATGGATTAAAAGATGTTGATTTAAGATACAGACAAAGATATGTTGATCTTATTGTTAATCCGGAAGTAAAGGAAACTTTTATAACTAGAACAAAAATAATCAAAGCTATACGGGCATATCTTGATGAAAGGGGTTTTCTTGAAGTGGAAACACCTCTGTTAAATGTTATTCCTGGGGGGGCGGCCGCTAGACCTTTTGTTACTCATCATAATACTTTAGATATGGAATTATATCTTAGGATATCCCCTGAATTGTATTTAAAAAGACTTATTGTAGGTGGTCTTGAAAAAGTGTATGAGCTTGGAAGAATGTTCAGAAATGAAGGATTATCAGTAAAACATAACCCCGAATTTACTATGATAGAACTTTATGAGGCTTACACTGACTATAATGGAATGATGGAATTGGCCGAAGGTTTGGTATCTTCAGTTTCAATGGAGATATTAGGTACAATGAACATTAAATATCAGAATTTAGATGTTAACTTAACTCCACCATGGCAACGACTTTCTATGATTGAAGCTGTAAAAAAATATACCGGAATAGATTTTGATGAAATAAATGGACATGAAGAGGCTATAAAGGTTGGGAAAGAGAAAGGTCTTGAAGTAAAAGATAATATGAAATGGGGAGAAGTTCTTTTTGCCTTCTTTGAAGAATTTGTAGAAGATCATTTAATGCAACCTACATTTATTTATGATTATCCGGTAGAGATTTCCCCTCTAACCAAAAGAAAACCGGATAGACCGGAGTTAACTGAAAGGTTTGAGATATTTATAACAGGTAGAGAAATGGGAAATGCCTATTCTGAACTTAATGATCCGTTAGATCAAAGGGAAAGATTTATTGAGCAGATGAAAAAGAGAGAAGAAGGGGACGAAGAAGCTAATATGATTGATGAAGACTTCGTAAATGCTCTTGAATATGGCATGCCTCCGACAGGAGGTCTAGGAATAGGTATTGACAGGTTAATCATGCTTCTTACCGACTCTTACTCAATAAGGGATGTATTGCTATTTCCAACTATGAAACCGAAAGCTTAAATGGGCTTTAATATTTTTATGTAATATTAGGCAGGGGGGGTTTAATTGCAAAAACAGGAAGCATATAAAATGCTTGGTGTAAAAGAAGGTGCTTCAATAAGCGAAATAGAAAAAAGATATGCGATTATTTTGAGAAAATATAGAGCTGATAGTAGTGATGACAAGCTATCAGATGACGATTTCAACAAAATAACAGAAGCATATAACCTTTTAATGGGTTATAACTATGAAGCTAAAGATGAGAAAATTAAACAAAAAAAACCAAACCCCGTATTACAAAAGCTTGGAATTAATGAGGACAAACTAAAAAATAACCTGTACTATTTTAGAATCCATATAATTGTTGGCATAATAATTCTGGCAACTGTAATATTTTCAGTTAGAGGATGTGTTAACAGAGTAGATCCAGATCTTTATTTGGTTTTTATGGGCGAAATATATTGCAGTGAAACTGAACAACTAGAAGAAGATATTATATCAAAAATACCGGGGGTAGAAGCAGTAAGTATTGAGAACATTTTAATATCACGAGCCCAGGAAAAACAGGATCCTCAGGTACAGATGGCAATGTTGCAAAAAGCCGGGGTATTAATGGCAGTCGGGGATGTGGATGTTTTTATTTTAGACAACATTAACTTTGAAAAATTTGCCAAACAAGGAGCGTTTATAAAATTAGACGAGATTGTTTCGAAACTAAATCTAGAAGAAGATAAGGTTTATGAGGGAAAAATAGAAGAGGAAGACAAAGAAGGAAGAATATCAATAGTGGATGAAGGTATTTATGGAATAGATGTCAGTGATAGCAAAATACTTGCAGATTCTAAGACTGCAGGGAAAGAAATGATTGCAGTTATTAGCATAAGATCAAAACACTATGATAATTCTGTTGAATTTATTAAACAACTCATTCAGTCATCTAGTGTAAGTTCTTAATAACCCAAAATATATTCAAATAGTCTAGATATTTGAGTAATAGTTTAAAAGAGGGGGTATGAGGAAATGACAAGTGATTTAATTATTAAAGAAGAATATTCAGGTGATGCAACAAGAGTTTTGGTTTCTGGTGAAGCAGATATTTATACATCTTCTAAGTTAAAGGACAGGCTATATCATATTGTAGATACGAGAAAAACAGATTTAAAAATAGATTGCAGTGAATTAAACTATATTGATAGCACAGGATTGGGTGTTTTTGCAGGTACTTTAAAAAGGGCAAAGCAATATGGAAATAATGTTTACTTGGTAGGGCTAAAAAGCAATATAAAGAAGCTTTTTACCATTACCGGTCTTGACAGGTTATTTATCATTGAGGGGTGAAGATATGGGATCATCTATTGAATGCATTGAATTGATATTGCCTTTCAAAGCTGAATATGTAAGTGTAGCAAGGCTTACAGTATCCGGTATAGCAAACAGGATTGGCTTTGATATTGAGGCTATTGAAGATATAAAAGTTGCTGTATCAGAAGTCTGCAGCAAGTTAGTTCAGATTGGTAGTAGGTCAGCTGTTCAATATAAAATTATATTTAACATTGCAAAATCTAGTCTAAATATAGTTTATGATTGTGAGGATAAATCTCTAAAGTGCATATTTGATGATGAAATGGACGAGCTGGCAATACCTATAATAAAGGCATTGATGGACAGTGTTGAGATTTGCAGTGATGGTAATTATATATTATCTATGTCAAGAAAATTCGCTTCGCTCATGACCTAAAACAATGATGCAAATTTTCTTGTTCG
>CAZEYH010000100.1:0-8363 GCA_964515895.1 uncultured Clostridiaceae bacterium
AAAGAATATTAATCCCACTAATAATGTTCCACGAATTTTCCATTATTTCTCTATGGTCTGAAGTTATATACGGTTCACATTCTGCTCCATTAACTATTAAAGTATCTATTTTTTTATCAGGTTGTATAGCTAGTTTAACATGAGCCGGAAAACCTGCACCACCAAGTCCTACAAGTCCGGATTGCTTAATTAGCTCAAGCAATTCTGCATCATTGGAATATGGATGGGGTTTAACACTTTCATGAACTTCCTGATTGCCATCAGTTTTTATTTCTACAGCATCAACATAATTTCCGGATGAATGAACTATTTGTACTATTTTTGTTACTGTCCCTGATACACTAGAATGAATAGGAGCAGATACATATTTGCTTGATGTACCTATAACCTGTCCTACTTTCACAATATCGCCCTTTTTAACAATAGGTTGACAAGGTGCACCTATATGTTGAAGCATAGGTATTAATACTTTTTCAGGAACACCCATACTTATAGTTTCACATTGGGCAGTATTTTTTCTATGAGGTGCTCTCACGCCCCCTCTAAATATCCTCTTTGCAATCAGCATAATATTGACCCCATTCTTTAATGCTTTTATTATTTCTATTATTATTTAATAATCCTACTTTTTTCTTGTTCTGCTTTGCTATTCTGTTTTGTAATTCAACTTAATAACTATAGTTTTAATAGTTTTAATTAGATTTCTATAATAATCTAATGCATTATCAACTATTATAATTATTACTAGGTAATAAGTCAAATAGATGCTAGCACAAAATAATCTATGATTATTTGCTATTTTAGTATTTCATTAGGTTATTATTGTTTTTCTTTTAATTTTGCAAATGCACTATCAATTACAATAACTTATACTATCATACACGCTTATACTTGTTGGTAATAGTACATTATAGTTATTATCTAATGCACTTTGTATACAACTTATTTTATATACAAACCTCGTATCTGTATATTCTTCTTTATGAATTCTATTATAGCATTTAATAATTTTCCTTTCCACAGTTTTATAAACTATCCCCTAATTCAGACTGTAATTATCAAATACCATTTTCCAACCATTAGCTTTCAACTCTTATAACATTCTCTACTCTTACTACAACTGGTTCATTTTTCATATCATTTATAGCTTGTCTTATTGAAAGCTCTTTTGCTTTATGAGTTACAAATATTATTGGAGTACCGTCTCCATTACGATCTTTCTGTATTACAGAGGCAATGCTTACATTATGTTTCCCAAAAATACCTGCTGTGGTTGCAAGTACACCGGGTTTATCTTTTACTGTCATACGGATAAAATATTCTGTTTCCCAATTATCGTTGAATTGAATTTCTTCCGAGGCCCAGTCGCCATTGCATAAAGTTGAATAAGTGTGCTCATATTTGTTTAAACAAGCATTAATAATATCCGAAACAATAGCACTTCCTGTAGGTAGCGCTCCTGCTCCTCTGCCATATAGCATCAAGTTTCCTACAGAATCACCCCTAATGAATATTCCATTATATGAATCTCGCACTGCTGCTAATGGATGATCTAGAGGAATAAAAGTAGGATGAACCCTTACTTGAATCTCCTGTCCATGCTTTTTTGCTATAGCCAAAAGACGGATTGCATAGCCCAATTCCTTTCCATATTTAATATCATCTATAGTTATATTAGTAATGCCTTCTCTATAAATGTTTTCTACATGCACTCTTGTATGAAAAGCTAAAGTTGAAAGAATTGACAGCTTGAACATAGGATCAAATCCTTCTATATCAGAAGTAGGATCAGGTTCCGCATAGCCTAAGTCCTTTGCTTCACGCAAAACACTCTCAAAGCTTCTGCCATCCTCTGACATTTTAGTAAGGATATAATTTGTTGTACCATTTATAATTCCCATAATCTCGAATATATTATTAGCTTGTAATGACTCTCTAATAACTTTTATAATGGGTATACCACCGGCAACACTAGCTTCATAATATAGTCCTACTCCATTTTCTCTGGCTGTGCCCTCAAGTTCTGCCCAATGCCTTGCCATTAATTCTTTATTTGCTGTAACTACAGTTTTTTTGTTCTTAAGAGCGGCAAGAACATATTGTCTCGCGGGTTCTTCGCCCCCCATAAATTCAGCAACTAATGAAATATTAGTATCATCGACAATATCCGTTATTTTATCTGTAAGTAAACTCTTGTCTACGTCAATTTCTCTCTTCTTGTTAATGTCGCGCACAAGAATTTTTTTTACTTTAATCCTAATTCCTTCTCTTTTGAATATTTCTTCGCATTTAGTTTCAAGTATTTTATATACTCCTATACCTATATTACCAAAGCCTAAAAATCCTATATTAATAACCTGCAAATTTATCTCCTCCAAACTCCTAATGTGTTTTCATTTCTTCTGAATAATTATACAACATTCTAACGTGTTTTTACAACACACCCCATTACTACTCTATTAATTCTTGCTAAATCTTTTATAATTTCAATTTTACCAAATTGTCTTTCCATAATCCCTGCAACTTGATGTGCTTGATTATAACCTACCTCAAAAGCAAGTAATCCACTCGCATTTAAAAAGTAAGGTGCCTTTTCTATTATCCTTTTATAATAATCTAATCCATCTTTCCCACCGTCCAAAGCAATGATAGGCTCATAATCTTTTACCTCTGTTTGAAGACCTCTTATTTCGTAGGTTGAAATATACGGAGGATTAGAAACAATTATATCAAATGTCATACCATTTAATTTCTCGAATAAATTACCAGTAATAAAAGTTATTTTATCAGTTACTCCATTAGAAGAAGCATTAAGACGTGCTGTATCTAATGCTTCTTCCGATATGTCTACAGCAGTTACATGGCAATTTTTTATATAATAAGCAAGGCTTATAGCTATACATCCTGAACCTGTACCTATATCTAAAATATCAAACCATTCACCCTTATTAGTCAGATTATTATTGTAGTTTTTAAGAATATAGTCCTTAGGAATATAGTTTTCATCAATATGATCTCTAGAGATATCGTTTTCGGGAGTATAGTTTTTAATATGGTTAATAACACTTTCCACAAGTATCTCAGTTTCAGGTCGTGGAATTAAAACATTGGGGTTTACTGTAAAACTAAGAGACATAAATTCCTTCTGCCCTGTAATGTATTGTATAGGAACACCTTTAGACCTTATATCTATAAGGTTAAAATATGTTTCCATTTCTTTTGAATTAAGTTTATAATCATAATGAGTAAAAAGATATGTTTTTTCACAATTTAAGACAAAACACAAAATAACCCCAGCATCAACTGCAGGGGATATGTTTCGTGCGTTTTTTAAGATATTTATAGCCTTTTTTAGAGCTGAGTCAATATTCAAATGCCACCACCTATTCTTAAGAGCATTGTTTATGGAATATATCCTCCCTCACCAGTTATCTGCGTTCTTATCTTCCACAAGTACATTTTTCAAAGCTTCAATAGCTACTTCAATTTGTTTTTCATCCGGCTCTTTCGTAGTCAGTAGTTGAAGGGCTAAACCGGGAGCATTTATAATTTTCATTATTTTTGCTTCGCTCCTGCCTCCGATTTTTAAAAGCTCATATGAAATACCTGCAACAATTGGTATCAATAATATTCTAATTAAAATATTCAATAATCTACCATGCCACCCAACAAGGGAAAATACTATGATACTCACTATCATAATAATAAACAAAAATGAAGTCCCACATCTTGGGTGTTTTGTAGAATATTTTTTAATATTTTCAACAGTGAGCTCTTGGCCATGTTCATAGCAATGTATTGTTTTGTGTTCAGCTCCATGATATTGCCATATTCTTTTAATATCCTTCATTTTAGATACTAGAGCAAGATAACTTAAAAATATTATCAGCCTAATTATACCTTCAATCAAATTACGGGTTATTACACCTACCTTAGTAGTTTTATCTATAGTTATAAAATCAGCAAGGAAATTTGGTAGAAGAATAAACAAACTTACCCCTAAAATTATTGCTATAATTACAGAGAAATAAATAGCTGCATCCTTTAATTTATCTCCTAATATTCGTTCAATAAATTTATCAAATTTTGAAGGTTCTTCAATTTCTTCATCAATTTCCACAAGTTCTGCAGAATACATCAATGCTTTCATCCCAAAAATCATTTGCCTCACAAAGCCTGTTATTCCACGTATAACAGGTATTTTTGAAAATATGCCCTTTGGAGGTAACTCTTTCTTCTCAACAATTATTTCTCCATCAGCTTTTCTTATTGCAGTAGCGGCATTTTTAGGACCAATCATTAATAAACCTTCTATAAGGGCTTGACCACCTATATTTGTCTTTTTCATACATCCATCCTCTATAATTATTTATCTATTACTGTCTTGTACTGTCTTTCTCTATTGCTTTCTTCTTAACTATACAATACTATACAATTAATCTTAGGATTTACTTTACTACTTAGTTTTCAAATGTATTATTGCAAAAAATAAACTAACTAAAGGCTGTATTAGATTTACAGCCTTTAGTATATTATTTATTGCTTAACTTATTTATCACTGTTCAACTTACTATTCATCATTTTTACAGCTATGTTAACCTATATACTTCGGTTTACACTCCAGTTTTGTTTAAAACACTTTTATTTATTAAGCATCTTCTAGACCGTATTTCTTCTTAAACTTTTCAACTCTTCCTGCTGTATCAATAAATTTCTGTTTACCCGTGAAAAACGGATGGCATTTAGAACAAATTTCAACACGTAATTCTTTTTTTGTTGAACCAGTAGTAAATGTTTCTCCACATGCACATCTTACAACTGCTTCACTGTATTTGGGATGAATTCCCTCTTTCATTCCCTTCACCTTCTTTCAAAATCTTTACTGAAACTCTGCACGACTAGAGTCGGCAGGCTCTAATGTACCTTTCAACTTCTGCACTAACCCGAAAGTATAATGCCACTGATTGACTTCCATTAGACTTTTACTATCAAGGATTGCTATCAATCCATTTGCAATAATATAAGGCTTGTTTCAAAACCTTTTTATGTCTTTATATTATATTATAATTAAACAAATATCAAGTACCTAATTTCGGGTTACGAGGTAACAAAACACATTTTAACACAAAAAGGCCTTGTAAAGCAAGTATTATTAACTTGTTTTTAATCAGTTTTGATTTTTACACATTAATTCAAATTTATATGCATTTTTATGCAAGTTTGCGTGCAAAAGGAGATTAAAGAATATTTATCATGCCATCATATACTTTTCAACAAATGCCATATTAATACTATTTATAAATTCTTCATTGGACTTTGTTTGAACAAGCTTATTAATAAGCATTTCAGTAACTTCTGCTGTACCCATATTACTTAATGCTTTTCTGATAGCCCATATACCTTCAAGTTCTTTCTGACTTAGAAGCAATTCTTCTCTTCTTGTGCCTGATTTATTTACATCAATTGCAGGGAAAATTCTCTTCTCTGAAAGTTTCCTATCAAGATGGATTTCCATATTTCCTGTTCCTTTAAATTCTTCATAAATAACATCATCCATCCTGCTCCCTGTATCAACCAGTGCTGTTGCAATAATTGTGAGGCTTCCCCCAAACTCAATATTCCTTGCAGATCCAAAGAATCTCTTAGGGCTGTGTAAAGCACCCGGATCAAGTCCTCCTGAAAGTGTCCTTCCGGTTGGAGGGATTGTTAGGTTATATGCCCTAGCTAGTCTTGTTATACTATCTAACAGTATTACTACATCCTTTTTGTGTTCTACAAGTCTTTGTGCTCTATCTAACACCATTTCAGCAACTTTTATATGATTTTCAGGAACTTTATCAAAGGTTGAATAAACGACTTCTCCCTTAATTGATCGCTGCATATCAGTTACTTCTTCAGGTCTCTCGTCTATTAGCAATACAATAAGCTCAATCTCAGGATAATTTGTAGTTATGCTATTAGCTATCTTTTGTAGGAGAATAGTCTTACCTGCTTTTGGAGGTGATACTACCATTCCACGTTGACCTTTCCCTATAGGGGCAATAAGGTCAATAAGCCTTGTAGATAATTCCTTTTGAGATGTTTCAAGAGTTATTCTCTTATTAGGATATATTGGAGTTAGATATTCGAAAGGTGTCCTTTTTGATGCGAAATCAGGTGGATCTTCATTTACCGTCTGAACATAAAGCAGAGCCTGAAACTTCTCACTTTCCTTTGGTATCCTGCCTTTTCCTTTTATCTTATCACCGGTTTTTAATGAAAATCTTCTTATTTGTGAAGGAGATACATATATATCTTTTGAGCCGGGAAGATAATTCTCACTCCTTAAAAATCCATAACCATCAGGCAATACTTCTAATACGCCTTCAACCGGATCATCGCTTTCAATCTTCTCAAAAGCGCTATTCCACCCATCTCGTTTTTGTTTGTCATAGGCTTTTCCTGAAAACTTTTCTCCGGACTTTTTTTCTTCCTTATCTTTTTTAAGATATTCTTTTTTTTCAGGTTTTGCATCTTCTTCCTTTTGCGAATCTTCAGTTTCCATCACCGGTTCTTTGGTTTCTACTACTTTATCTTCTGTTTTATCTTCATCATCTTTGCTTTCTACTATATCTTTCTTTTCTTTTTTATCTTCCTTAACATCATCAGCCTTTTCTGCTACTTTTTCTTCCTCACTAACCTTAGGCGGTCTTCCTCTTTTTGTCCTCTTAGGTTTTTTTACTTCTTCCTCAGATTGGGGAACATCAACTTCAGTTCCAGGAGCATCAGCTTTAATTTCAACTGTTTTATCATCCTTTTCTTCCTTTGATGATTTTTGTACAGCTTCTTCCGTTTCTTCTTCAACAGGCTTTATATATTCTTGTTCTGATGACTGCCTACCTACTTCGATAATTTTTTCAATGAGTTCATTCTTTCTATACGTTGTCACACTCTTAATACCCATTACTTTAGCAATATAGCGTAAATCCTTCAATGTTTTACTACGTAAATTAACTTCCTCCATAATCCACCACCTTACCTAATCTTAAATAAACTGTTTTCATGCTATAATGTTTATGTTTTTTGTATTTTAATTATAATTATTATGTTAATATGTTTAATACCCCAATTAAAGCTTTTATATAAAATTGACTTTTATATGGAAACTATATTGCAGGCGTGAACTACCACCAGCTACGATGTGGTGGCTTCGTGAGAGATTTGGTATGTAGTTTCTACATTAACCGGTATTACTTACTCTCATCAGGAAGGACACACTTCCTTAACCCCCAAAGTTTGAACCCCCATAGGAATACATAAATCTTAAGCACATAATTCATCTCCGAAGCTAATAACGGAGATTTTCTTACACCATCTTATAAAAATACTTCCCTGTCAATTACACGAATAAAAATAATCAACTAATAGAAGCTGTTAGCAACTACTAATTTATGAAATTCGAAATAGAGAAGGATTTATGAACTCTATTACGCTTGAACATGCTTAAGCATGTTCAAACTCTATCACTCCCGGCTAATTTATCCGAGGGATAAATAAACGAACCCTTGTTTAATTAATAGTATATCATTTCCCAATATCTCATGTCAACACTTTTTTCTTTTTTCTTTATTTGTATAAATTGCAAGTTTAAGTGCCATACACTTAATGGCAAACCCACATATAATTGTAACTCTAAGTACTATGCATTTACTAATTATTATTTATCAGTTATTATTATTTCCCTATTCTTAATTTATTAAACCTAACTTAAGCTGATTTAAGAAAATGAAACTGAATTCTTATAAATTATAATAGCAATCTTAAGAAACTCAAATGTATAGCATATAAAGAAAGTACTTCTATTTTTTCAAGAAGTACTTTCTTTATTTAAATCAAATGCATCTTTATTCAATTGCTAAATTAAATTATTTTTTCAGATAATTATAAATCATAACAGCCGCTTCGGCTCTAGTAAGGTTATCCTTAGGTTTAAATCTGCCCCCGGCTCCGGATACAATTTCAAGGCCATTGGCAATTGCCACATACCCTATAAGTCTTGGATTAATTTCGCTTACATCTACAAAAGATACTCTGAATATTTTTGGTATGTCAGCAACTTTATCGTATTTAAGCGCCCTTATAATGAATTTTACTGCATCTTCTCTCGTTACAGGAGATTCAGGAGCTATTTCATCTTCCTTTATTACACCTTCCCGCAGCAGTTGTTTGTACATCTCATCAATTTCATCTTGACCACTATCTTCCATAATAATTGGACCATAATATCTGTCAATTATTTTTGAAAGTATGGAAAAGAAATCTTTTTGTATAATCTCCTCATTAGGCCTATATTCAGAATCAGTGAAATTGATAATTCTATATTT
>CAZEYH010000101.1:0-5892 GCA_964515895.1 uncultured Clostridiaceae bacterium
ATTTCCCTAGCAGCGATACAATAATGACAAAAACATCTTCTTACTCTCCAGAACTATTTTATCACTATTATTGTTATCCAAAGGATGGAGATTATGAAACATTTTATAATAATTTTTTAAATGGAATTTACACAGGGGGGGTTATTGACCAAAGGATAGTATCACGCTCCAATATATCGTCAGAATATCTCTTATATATAAAGTCAATTCCAAATTCAAATGCAACTAAAACAACAGTGAATCTATTCGTGTTGCTTGATATATCAAAGCTTTCAGGTGTTTTCAATGCATATATGGATATTAATATTGGAAGTAGTGCTGCCATAATTACACGAGAAAATACCGTAATATACAGTTCATGTGATGAAATAATGTATACTGACTATATCAAAGCTATGGAAAAATTTGAAAATGGCAAAATAAATTTATATAACGGAAACATTGTAGCATTACAGAAATCATCAGAATTATTTGGATGGAAATATATAATATTCACTCCTATTAACTATGTTATGTCACCTGTACGCAAAATCAGAAATATTACTTTAATTGTTTTGTTTGGATATCTTGCCATAGGCGTTACAATATCCTATTTTCTATCAAAAAAGAATTATGAGCCGATAAAAAGTCTTTTCTCTACGATTAAAAATATTAATTTAACACCTAACGAACTTGACTTTGATAATAATAATTATAGAACAAAACTAAAAAGAATTGAAACAGATATAGTTAAAATTGCAACAAGCAACAAAATAGCTTCAGCCAAAATTGCGGAACTCCTTCCTATTGCACGTAATAATACTCTGGTAGCTCTACTAAATGGTACATTTCTACAAAATGAACCAAACGATATAAACAACACATTACAATCGTATGGAATACGTTTTTTTTCACAATATTTTGCAGCCATGATTATAGATACACGTGAAAACCTTAAAACCAATAGCCAATTCATGATGATAAGCATGGCAATATCCGAAATAACTGAAATTATCAACTCATCTAATTCATCTAATTATCAGTGCTATGTAGCTGAACTTTCCAGTAATAATTTTGGTATATTGATAAATTTATCAAATCAAAAAAATGCAGAAAATTTGATACCTAGTATAGCAGTTGCCTATATTGAATATTTTAAGACAAAATACGGACTTAATGTGTTCATATATACTGGGAATTGTATAAAAGGAATTGATGGGATTCATCAAAGCATGGAGCAAGCACGTATAGCAATGAATTATCATATTGTGATGCCAGACTATTTGATAATTGAATATCGGAAATTACAAAAATCTCAATATTCAATGAATCTTACAGAAAATATTGAGAAAAAGCTTAAATCTTATTTGATTTCAGGTGATGAAAGTGAAGCAATTAAACTACTTGATGCTATATACGATGAAAATTTTACAAAACATGTTGTTGACCCACAAATAGCCCAATGTCTTGTTATGCATATATTCACAATTGCATTGAATATATCCAATAGTATTGGATTTGAACTTTATAAAAAACTTATAAAAAATAATTCTGAATTGCACTTTTTACAATTCGGTTCAACTACAAAGGAAACATATGAATCATTATCTCATGTTTTTAAACTAATTTGTAATTATGTACACGAGAATAGCTGCAGCCGTCTTACGATTGTTAAAAACCGTATTGCAGAAATTATTGACGAAGAATTAAGTAATCCAAATTTAAATCAAGCATACATTGCTGATGTAATGGACATAAGTACTCCCTATTTATCATACATTTTCAAGGAGGCTTTCGGTATTAATATGACAGAATATATAGGAAAAAAGCGTTCCGAAGAAGCAGCCAAGTTGCTTTCTACAACTGATTTGACTCTTAATGAAATTGCATTAAGGGTAGGTCTAATTGACAGTGCAGCTCTAATACGTGTTTTTAAAAAATACTATGGCGTGACTCCGGGACGTTTTAGGCAAGCGTATACCCAAGTGTTAGAACATCATAACCCTAGTACCACTACAAAATCAACATTCTTAAAAAATAAAAACTAATCTTAAAAAAGCAACATTCTTTTCTTTAATAATTAATTTTAAAATCAATTTTATTTTAAAATCTCGTTACTGTTATTAAATATTAAATATTTACTTGCTAAGCCAAAAAAGCTATCATAGTTTCAAGAGCAATCATAGTTTTGCAGAACTATTAAGATTATCAAAATATTCATATATTAATGCAAAAGGAGGATTTATCCATGAACATGAAATTTAAAAGGTACGTTTCATTACTCTTGTGTATGTTAATGGTGGTAGTATTGTGCATATTGTACGGATGTACACAGAAGACTGATTCAGACATAAAAAAACAAACACAATCTGAAACATCATCTACTGCGGTCAATGGAGAATTAGTGAAGAAATCTGAAGAAAATTCCAAAGGTCTTCCAATTGTAACTGAGCCTCTTACTCTAACTGTTTTTCAACAGTTTCTTGGGCAGATTTCAGGGATAGCTACAGACAATAATGATGTAGGCTTCTACAAGATTGCAGAAGAAAAAACCGGTATTCATATTGACTGGCAGCATCCTGCTGCAGCTCAAGCTGCGGAGCAATTTAACTTAATGATTGCTTCCGGAGATCTACCTGATATGATATATTGGAATTGGAATACTGTTCCCGGAGGTCCCACTTCAATGATTGAAAACGGTACACTTATTCCTTTAAATGATATTATTAATGAACATTGTCCATATATTCTAAAAGTTTTTGAGAATGAGGAAATCTATCGTCAGTCTGTGCTTGATGATGGTACGATGTTAATTTTTCCTTTCATTGTTAGTGAAGGACATAGAATTAACAACGCTGGTGGGTTTTTAATGCGTGGTGATTGGCTTGAAAACTTAGGTTTGGATGCACCTACAAATATTGATGAATGGGAGTCGGTACTTACAGCTTTTAAAACACAGGATCCAAATGGAAATAATAAAGACGATGAAATACCTTTTATAGGTAATTTTAGTAGATTTGTATATGCTTATGGTATAGACAGAGGTTTTTGCTTAAGAGATAGTAAAGTTATTTTTGGCCCGTCAACACAGGAATACAAGGCATTCATTACCAAAATGAATGATTGGTACAAAAAAGGACTCATTGATCTAGAATATGTAACATCAGATCTAGATTCAGATAGTGCCAAAGTTACAGGAAATATTGCAGGAGCCTGGTCAGGAGTTTTAAGCAACCATATGAGCAGATATCAGCAAGCTATGGCAGATGTCAACCCTGAATTTCAGATTGTTGGCATTCCTCATATACAATCAATTGATGGAAAAGCATACTCCCCACGTACAAATTATGTGGGTAACCTAACAGGCATGGCAATCACAACAGCATGTAAATATCCTGTGGAAGCGGCACGTTGGTGTGATTGGGTTTATAGTGAAGAAGGCCATATGTACAAAGTGTTTGGCATTGAAGGTGAAACATATGAGTGGGTTGACGGTTTCCCCAAGTTTACAGATTTAATAGTTAATAATCCTGATGGGCTTTCATTTTCACAAGCACATACACTTTATACTATAGGTGGCGGTCAATATCAAGCAGATCAACGCCAATTTGAACAAGCAATAAATGTTGCCCGTGGACAGGTTGACTGCTTCAAAGTATGGTTAAATAGTAAAAACCACAGTACAGAAATATTTATGCCACCTGTAGTTTTAACTGCAGAAGAAAGTAATGAATACTCATTATTAATGGCTGAGATAAATACGTATGTAGATGAAATGTATGACAAATTTATAATGGGTGTAGAACCTTTATCAAAGTATGATGAATATATCAAAACAATAGAAAATATGAAAATTGACAAAGTAACAGCTATTATACAGGCAGCATATGAAAGGTACATGGAAAGGTAATCTTGCTACAATAAGGTATTAAAAGGAGCAGAATGTCCTGCTCCTTTCTTAATAATCTGTTTTTAGGAGGTAATTAATTAATGCAGGCTAACTTTAAATTTACAAATACTGGTGCAAAATTTAAGGAAAAGTTGAAGGTTGATCTAAGACGTAATAAGTATATTTATCTGATGCTTTTGCCAGTTGTTGCGTACTATATCATATTCTGTTATCAACCAATGTATGGAGTTACAATTGCCTTTAAAAACTATGTACCTAATAAGGGTATCCTGGGTAGCGAATGGGTTGGGTTTAAACACTTTATTAATTTTTTTGAATCACGTTATTTTTTAAGGATATTGAAAAACACATTAGTTTTAAGTGTATATAGCATAATTTTTTCATTTCCTATACCGATAATATTTGCATTACTGTTAAATGAATTGCGTAGTACAAAGGTCAAAAAAACAATTCAAACAATTACTTACCTACCACATTTTATCTCACTTGTTATCGTTTGTGGTATGCTGATAGACTTTACATCGTCTACCGGTCTATTCAATAGGGTTTCATCGTTGCTTGGTAAAGATGCTACTTTATTTATGATGGAGCCAAAGTATTACCGAACTATATATATAGGGTCAGGTATATGGCAGAATTTTGGTTGGGGGTCGATTATTTATATAGCTGCAATAGCTGGTGTTGATCAAGAATTATACGAAGCATCTTATATTGATGGTGCAGGAAGATTACGGCAGGTATTTTCCGTTACAATTCCAGGTATTTTACCTACAATTATCATTATGTTGATATTACGTGTGGGAAGTATTATGAGTATTGGATATGAAAAAACCTTACTTCTTTATAATTCTCTTACAATGGATGTTGCTGACATCATATCTACATTCGTCTACCGGAAAGGTCTTTTGGAAGCAAATTACAGCTACAGTGCAGCAGTGGGACTTTTTAATAATGTAATAAATTGCAGCATGCTTGTGATTGTGAATAAAATAAGCAGAACTTTAACAGAAAACAGCTTATGGTGAGGAGGTATTTACATGCTTATAAAAAGAACAATGAGTGAGAATGTTTTTAATTTGTTCAATATACTATTAATGATTATACTGGCAATGATTACATTATATCCTTTCCTATATGTTGTATTTGCCTCTTTTTCAAGTCCAAGTCAGTTGATGCAGCAAAGAGGTATTTTGTTTTGGCCTCATGGGTTTAGTTTGAAATCATATAAAGCTGTTTTTAATTACAAGACTATCTGGATAAGCTATAGGAATACTATATTTTACCTTTTGGCAGGTACTACATTAAATATGATATTGACTTGCTTGGGTGCATATGGTCTTTCCCGCAAGAATGTGTTGCTATCAAAGCCAATTATGATAATGATTACATTTACAATGTTTTTTAGTGGTGGTCTTATTCCTACATATTTGCTTGTTAAAAAACTAGAAATGTTAAACACGGTTTATGCTATCTTCGTACCAAATGCTATATCAACAATGAATTTAATCATAATGAGAACTTCATTTAAATCAATTCCTGAGAGTCTTGATGAAAGTGCCAGAATGGATGGTGCAAATGACTTTACTATACTTTTCAAGATAATTATACCACTTTCTATCCCTGTAATTTCGGTTATTACGCTTTATTATTCAGTTGCACATTGGAATGCTTGGTTTAATGCAATGATATATCTCAGAAACCGTAATTTATACCCTTTACAGCTGGTGCTGCGTGAAATATTAATTTCACAGGATATTGATGACATTATGGCAGGAGCTGTAGAGGAAGCAGAGCCTATAGCAGAAACTATAAAATATGCAATTATTGTGGTTGCTACTGTACCGATTTTATTAATTTACCCATTTGTGCAAAAGTATTTTGTTAAAGGTGTAATGATAGGTGCCCTAAAAGGATAGGTGCGACATGATGCCGTACGTATAAATATTATCTTTGTAAGAATCAATAAATGTTAAATGAAGGAGCAATAAAATATGAATCCGTAT
>CAZEYH010000101.1:5992-8303 GCA_964515895.1 uncultured Clostridiaceae bacterium
TTGATCATGCAATGCTTTATGATTTAACAACCAGATGTCAGGCTGCGGTAATGCTTTGGTACGGATACAATGGTAAATATAGAGAAGAGTTGGATAATAATCTGGAAAAAGCAGGCTTGATGACGCTTTTAATGCAATCATCCGCATTTCAATTCCCTTACGGAGGTAGAAGCAATCAATATCTTTTCAACGAAGCTTTAGTGGCTTCATGCTGTGAATATGAAGCAGTAAGACATAATAAAAAAGGAGATTTTCAGCTGGCAGGTATGTTTAAACGTTGTGCACATATGAGTGCTGCATCTATATTAAGATGGCTAAATGCAATGGACCCGCCAAAACATAATAAAAATTTCTTCCCTCATGATAGTAATCATGGTATAGATGGTTATGGAACTTATCCCAGATATTTGATCGCACTGGCAAATTTCATAGGATATGGGTACATATTTGCTGATGATAGTATTGAGGAATACACTTGTCCATCTGAAATAGGTAGTTACGCTTTTGAAATTTCAAAAGAGTTTCACAAGGTATTTGCAAATTGTTGTGGAAATTCAATTGAAATTGAACTTGCTGCAGACCCCAGCTACGATGCAACAGGCATGGGTAGATATCATAAAACGGGTGTACCAATTGAACTTGGGCTTTCATTGCCATTTACCGCAGCACACAAATATTATTTGCCGGATAATCTTGTAAAAAAGGATATATCCATTTGTACAGGATGGAAATCCATAAATAATAAGGTTATGTACATAAGCAATTTTAAAGATAAACTACAAACAAAAGTAAATCTCATTGAACAAAATATTAGAAAAGTAGCTTTCTCAGTTGAATATTGGGGAGATGAAATTAAGGGATGTAAAAAAATTATAGAGCAATTTACTTTAGACAGTGAAGGAGTCCTTATAGAATCTGAATTAATAGAAGCAGAAAATAATGAGGTATATTTTACAGTGCCTCTTTTGCTTAATAATGGAAAGGACATAACTGATATCAAATATACTAAAGAAAGTACAACTACATGTACACTAGATTGTGTAAGCGTAGATATGGGAGATTGCTCATACAATATAAGATGTAACGGAAAAATTAGAATAGATGAAAATAAATATGGAAATAGAAATGGAATATATAAACTTGCAATCATTAGCAAAAATGACACTAAACTATCAGTAAGACTTAATCTAAGTAAAAAAGCCAAATAAATTTAAAAGTTAAGTAATATTTACAATTAATTTTTTGGAGGTTATGATAAAATGAGATTTGCAGTAATAGGATGTCAACATTCACATATTAAAATGTTTATTGATGAGATGATTGAACTGGGTCATGAATTTGCAGGTATCTATGATAGCAGTGATTTTTTTCTACCAAAACAATATTGTGATGAATATAAAGTAAAAAGGTTTAAAACTCTTGATGATGTTTTAAATTCAGGCATAGATGTTGTTGGAAATGCTGACAGAAATGATAAAAAGATTGATATTATTGAGTGGTGCGAAGAGCATAATATACCTGTTATGACAGATAAACCAATTGTAAGCAATTATGAAAACCTTAAAAGACTGAAGGCTGTAATTGATAGAAAAAAAATAAAACTCGGTATGATGTTGACAGAAAGATTTTCACCACCTCTTCGAACCTTAAAAAAACTAATTGATGAAGATGTAATCGGTGAACTTATTGATTTTACTTTCTTAAAACCTCATAAACTAAATAAGAATTTGCGACCGGCTTGGTTTTTTGATAAGAATATTAACGGAGGCCTAATTATTGATATTTTAATCCATGATGTGGATTTAATGCGGTGGTACACAGGAGCGGAAGTGGTAGAATCTGATGCACGGCTTGTAAAATCAATTTTGCCTGAGTATCCTAGCTTTTTTGATAATACTACAGCTTCTATTCTTATGAATAATGGTATTACCGCATCGTTGAAAGCTGATTGGCATATGCCGTTAGCATCTACGTCTTGGGGTGATGGCAGAATATTTGTTATAGGTACAAAAGCAAGAGTGGAGGTATGTTCTACCGTTGATATTAGGACAGATAGTAATACACCTTTAGTGCTTCTTACAACACATGAAAACAAAACTGAAGCAATTCCTATTGTAGAAGTTAAACAAACCATTTCCGAGGACTTTATAAATTATATTAACGGTTGTTCACCGCCTCTAATAACTATTGAAGATATTTATACCAGTAATAAAACAGTTTTAAATATAGACGGAAAAGCAAAACAGACTGTTCGGTTACTATAACACTTATTCATTGAATCAAAATTAGTTATCTTCTAGAAAGTATGAAA
>CAZEYH010000102.1:0-8265 GCA_964515895.1 uncultured Clostridiaceae bacterium
CTATTTTAGCTGTAGCAAACTGTGTAAGTATCCATTCCGGATAATTAGTAGTCCACACAGCAACATGATCACCCTTTTTTATCCCCATTGCAAGAAATCCCTTTGCCACCTGGTTGCAAAGATCCCTGAATTGGGAATATGTTTTTCTAAAAGGCCTATCAGTATAGACTATTGCTTCCCTATCAGGATATTTCTTTGCCATTTCATCGAGTAAATCCCCTAATGTGATATTTAATAGTTTAATCATTTTGCACCTCTAATTGTATATCTTATATTGCCACATAGTAGTCGCATAGTAACTTAATGTGCAACCAAACGCATTACCTATAACATTTACCAATGCGTTGGATTGCGCAATAGCAAGGTCTGCATTTTCCAACGCTTCCAATAAAATCTATAGTTGATGCATTGGAAAAATATTAACAAACCAGCAAACCAAATTAGCAATTCTTACTTAAACATTAATAACATAATAATATGTAAACATGGGTAGTGTCAATAATATTGATTCATTATCGACAAATAAGACAAATTCAGATTAAGTGAAGTTTAGTAACATTAGCTAATAGCAATTTTCAAAAAAATGTAGTATTATATACATAATGCACAACATAATGTACAGATTTTAAGTAATAAGTATAATGATAAGTACATTTATTTTATTATAAAGGATACTTGGAACTTTTGTCGTGAGGGAGTTAATGAAATTGAAGTGTAACAATATCTGTTGAAGAATAGGGGGATTAACTGTTAAAGCGATAAGAAGAAAGCTTATGTCCCACAATGCAATTTGTTGTGGAGAGTACAGAAAAAGCCAAATTTTGTTCCTAATTGATGCTGCTTTAATGAATGCATCTATTGTTTTGACTACGGGAGTTTTTTTGTCTGGTTTTATTATTCACCTTAAAGGATCGGATTTTACGGTTGCTTTGTTAAACAATTCAGCTACATGGGCTTCTATCCTTACGGTATTTTCATTTATTATACTTGAAAGGATTAAAGTTCGCAAGAAGCTGCTCATTGTGACAAATATTATATCAAGGTTTTTATCCGGAAGCATAGTATTTTTGCCGCTAATAATAAGTGATGAAAAAATTATTATTCGAGTATTATCCATAATGGTAGTTACAGCTAATTTTTTATGGGGATTTTATCAGTTAGGCTGGATGATTTGGTATATGGAAATAGCACCAAAGGAGAAAAAGAATGACTACATATATATGAGGATGTTTATTTTAAGGATAGCAAATACAATTGTTACAGTTGTAGCGGGTTATGTTCTAGATTATTATGAAAAAAGTTATACTGGCTTTTTAATAATATTTCTTACTTCACTAACGCTTTCATTAATAGATGTTATTATACTTTTATTTGTTGAAGAACCTGAATATGGGACGACGGAAAATATTAAAAATAAGGATTTAAAGACAAATGTTTCAATGTTTTTTGAGCCTTTTAGAAGTAATGAGTTTAAGGGCTTCCTTATTTTTGCATTTCTGTATTATTTGAGTCTTACACTTTCTACATCCTTTACATCCATCTACCTGATAAGATATTTACAGTTTGATTATGGATTTATAACAACAATTAATATTATTATGTATATATTGATGATAGTATCTACAAAATTTTGGGGTAGAATACAAAGCAAAAAGGGAACAGTATTTGTGCTTAAAATTTCGGCACTTATTGCCATATTTGACTGCCTCATACGTTTCTTCCTTACCGAGAAAACTTTTTTTGTAATGTACTTTTCTCCCTTAATAGCAGGCATAGGTAATGGCGGCTTTAATATAGCTTTTATTGCATATAGATTTGAAATAATGCCTGATAGTGGAAAATCACTATATGAAGGTTGGTTTAAAGCAATATATGGCATAAGTGTACTTTTGGCGCCTTTTGTCGGTAAAATGTTTATGGGTATTATGCCTGACTTAAGTGGGCTAGGCTTCCCAATCAGCAAGTTCCAGATGCTTTATTTGATTTCATTTATATCTGCCGGCATTGTGATTATTTTATCTTTTTACAAGCCGGGTATTATATTACATGAGGATAGGACTAAAAAACCACAGTCTTCAAGTTCTAGCAGTTCTAAAACTGTGGAGTGTTAGGTTGACGAGAAATTTAACTACTTGCTTTCTTTTTGAGTTTATTTTATAATTATTAATGTAATCCATTACATAATAATATATAAGAATAATTTTTAATAGTATATAACAAAGGTGATATAAATGACAACAATTCAAGATGTGGCTAAAATGGCAGGTGTATCTGTTGCTACAGTATCTAGGGTGCTCAACAATAGTTCTCATGTGTCTGAAAAGACACGCGAAAACGTAATGAAAGCAATGAAAGTTCTAGATTACCGGCCTAACCTTCTTGGAAGGAATTTAAGACGTGATGAAACTAGGATGATACTTGTGCTCCTCCCAAGCATATCTAATCCCTTTTATTCAAGGGTGGTTAAAGGTGTTGAGACTGTTGCTCGCGAAAATGGTTATTATATTATGTTATGTAATACTGATTCTAAACGTGAAAGAGAACTTGTATATATTCAAATGCTTCAAAACAGACTTGCAGATGGAGTAATCTTTATGGCTCCCGAACTGAGCAGTAAGGAGTTATCGGATATTGGAAAGAGTTATCCTGTAGTTCAATGTTGTGAATATAAAGAGGGAGCTTTAGTATCACAGGTTTCTATAGATAATTTTAATGCTGCATATATGGCTGTTCTGCAGCTTGCTAAATTAGGACATAAAAGAATAGGATTAATAACCTGTAAAAATTTATTTGTATCTACAATTCAACGTGAGGCTGGTTATAAAAAGGCAATAGAAGATGCAGGTCTAATATTTGATGATAATCTTATTAAGTATGGTAATTATAGTTTTAAAAGTGGAGTAAGAGCTGCAAAACATTTATTGCTAACGCCCGGAGAGAGGCCTACTGCAGTTTTTGCCATATCAGATATTATGGCTATAGGTGCAATAATGGGGTTAAAAGAAAAAGGTATTAATGTACCTGATGATATATCTGTTATAGGATTTGATAATATAAATTATGCTGCAATGTATAATCCTGCCCTTACAACTATTTCACAGCCTCAATATGAATTAGGTTGTGAAGCTATGAGACTTTTATTAATGCAGATACGTGGAGAAATCAAGCATCCTGCTAATGTGGTACTTGAGCATGAATTAATAATAAGGGAATCTACAAGAAGGCTTCCTAATTAGGATTATATTTATTAGTTCTTAAATAAGACTAAATAAGGCTGATAACTGATATTAATAAGGCTGATATAGTAATTTAGCTGGCCACAAGATTTTATCTATAGAGCCGGCCGATAATATAAACACACAATACAAAAAATAAATAAGGGGGTTTTTGTATGTCAACATGTTGTAAGTGTAATGAAGGTAATAAAAAACTAAAAGTTGGGATTATAGGTTGCGGTGGTATAGCAAATGGCAAGCATATGCCTAGCCTTTACAAATTAGACAGGGTAGAAATGGTAGCATTTTGTGATATTGTAAAGGAAAAAGCAGAAGATGCAGCAAAGAAATATGGTACCGATGACGCTCTTGTTTGCACAGACTACAAGGATTTACTGAAAGATAAATCCATTGATGTAGTGCATGTATGTACTCCAAACAAATCTCACGGATTTATTACTGTTGATGCATTAGAAGCCGGTAAACATGTAATGTGTGAAAAGCCTATGGCTAAAACTGCTGAAGATGCCCGTAAGATGCTGGAAACTGCAAAGCGTACCGGTAAGAAGCTTTCAATAGGCTATCAAGGACGTTATACTCCTGAATCCCAATATTTGCACAAGATATGTCGTAGAGGGGATTTGGGTGAAATCTATTTTGCTAAAGCTCATGCAATTCGTAGGCGTGCTGTGCCTACATGGGGAGTATTTTTAAATGAAGAAGAGCAAGGCGGAGGACCTCTTATTGATATAGGAACTCATGCTCTAGATCTTACATTATGGATGATGGATAATTATAAACCAAAGATTGTAATAGGCACTACATACCATAAATTAGGCAATAGAAAGAACGCGGCAAATGCATGGGGACCTTGGGATCCTGAAAAATTCACTGTTGAAGATTCTGCCTTTGGATTTGTTGTCATGGAAGACGGTGCAACTATTATATTAGAATCAAGTTGGGCTTTAAACACCCTTCAGGTAGGAGAAGCAAAAACTACATTGTGTGGTACTGAAGGTGGAGCTGATATGTGGGATGGACTTAGGATAAATGGTGAGGAATTTGGTACTATGTATACAAAAATTCCTGAACTTAAAGCCGGAGGAGTTGCTTTTTATGAAGGGAAAGCTGAAAATGCTTCAGACAGAGAAGCAAGGCTTTGGATTGAAGCTATCCTAAATGATACTGAACCGGTTGTAAAACCGGAGCAAGCTCTTGTGGTTACAGAAATATTAGAGGCAATATATACATCATCAAAGACAGGAGAACCTGTATATTTTAATAAATAGGATTAGTTAGATTTCAGTACAAAAACACACGATTTTTATACTGAAATCAAATAGTTTTATGCGGTAGAATGACCATATTAGGCAGCATATATGAGATGGAAGAACTAAGTTAAGTGTTAAACAAACTCGATATATTCGCGATGTATTTCTTTAAAACCTATGAGGTGGGGGATACAATAAAAAAGGAGTTGAATAATATGGATTTAGGTTTTTTAACAGTGTGTCTTGGAAATATGCCTTTGGAAGAAAAGGCCAAATGGGCTCATGAAAATGGATTTAATGCCCTTGAAGTTGCTTGCTGGCCTCAGGATAATGATAGGGATTATTCTTCATGTGATATCGATGTTGAAAATCTTACCGAGAAAGAAGCTGAAAGAATAAAAGCTTATTTTAAGGAATATGACCTTACCATTTCTTCTTTGGCCTATTATGATAATAACCTACATAGCAATCCTGAAAAAAGAGCATTTGTGAATAACCATGTTAAAAAGTGTATAGATGCAGCAGTTATGCTTGAAACTTCAATGGTTGGGACTTTTGTTGGAAGAAATATTGATAAGAGTATTAAGGATAACTTTGATGAGTATGAACAAGTATTTGGAGAACTGGTACGTTATGCTGAAGACAGGGGAGTAAAGATAATTATTGAAAACTGTCATATGACGGGATGGCAAGTACCGGGACTTCCCGGAACAATTTCTTTTACCCCGGAATTATGGGAAGAAATGTTTAGAAGAATACCAAGCAAAAATTTTGGACTAAATTATGACCCTTCTCACCTTTTAATTCAGTTGATAGATTGCTATGAACCTATAACGAAATTTATTGACAGGATATTTCATGTGCATGCCAAAGATGCAGAAGTTTATGAAGATAAACTTAAATGGTATGGAATCTATAATAAACAGTTACCAAAAAGTCCCGATAGAGGTTATTGGATGTACCGTATGCCAAGCTTGGGACAGGTAGATTGGGATAAGACAATTAAAATGCTTAGAGCGGCAGGGTATGACGGAGTTCTAAGTATTGAACATGAAGACCCATTATATGAGGGAAGTATTGAGAAAATAAAAGAAGGCCTTATAATAGGCAAGAAGCATTTGGAGAAATTTGTATGATATAGCAGCAAGGCTGATTAGTGAAGCTAGGAGTCTGCTCGGAAAGTCTGAACTATCAAAGCGGACTGCAGGAGGAACGTTCATGGACTGCATTATGATACAAGAGGATGCAAGTTCATTCTGCATAAGCCCGCTTTTTCGAACAGACTCCTAGAGCCATTTCAAGCGTATCGACTGATATGGCAAGGACTAATTAATAAGGCTGGAGCTAACCAATATGACAAAAGATAATGGGGAGATGGGAAGTTATAAGTTTCTCACTTCCCATCTCTAATTCCTCGCTTCTTACTTTTCACTTCTAATTTCTAGATTTGCTAAAATGGATTTTATTTACCTTTTTTAAACTTTGACGGGGGTTTGCCATAATATTTTTTGAAAATCTTACTAAAATGATAGGCATCATCATACCCTACACTTTTGGCTACAGCTTTTACCGTTAAGCCTCCTTCTTCAAGGAGTTCAAGAGCTTTTGCCAGACGTACTTGTATTAAATAATTTATCGGTGATTCACCTATTTCTTCTTTAAATATCTTTGATATATATACAGGACTTAAATACATATTTTTTGATATTTTTTCAAGTGAAATATCATTCATATAATTTTCATTCATATATGCCATTATTTCATTTACAATATTCACTTTATCATATGATTCAAAGTTAAATATTCTTTTATCCTCAAAAGTATCGCCTACAAGTGGATCTACCTCATGCTTAAAGTTTTCTCTAAGGAAAATTATTATTAATTTCATCAGCAATGCTTTAAGAAGAGGGGCACAACCCGGATGGTCTTTTTCTTGTTCAGCAATAATTTCGCTACAACATCTTAAGAACTCTTGCTCGTATCTAACCAGTTTAAATACCGGAACTGTATCCTTACCAATTATGAAATTCTTAGGTAAACCCTTAATACAAATATCAGTAAATCCAACATGGAATTCCATTGATTCCTGACCGGTATTCATTATTCTACAATGATACACTCCGGGATTAATAGCAATAAGATCACCCTTTTTTAGTTGATGATAGGTACCATCTACATTATATGTGCTATCTCCGGATAGGAAATATATCATGGAGGTAAAATCATGGCAATGATATTTGGTACTGTTATTTTCACCATATTTTTTCTTAAATATATACAGTACTTTGGGGTTGAAATTCTCTTCATCTATACCAAGGTCATACAAAATAATCACTTCCAATCAAAAAATGTTTAAATGTCCGGTAGAGTCCGGTAAAATACTGTATTAAGTCAACCATATCCTACGTTTCTATTTCCTTTAATCGTTGCAATCTCTTCCTTCAGTACAAAGCTCATCCAGGTATCCGTCATCAAGAGCCGAATACCTATTTTTATAGGGAACTGAACGAGGTCTGCCCATTTTGTAATACTTGCATGATTTCGGACCATAACAAAAAGTTTCAAACCGGTATTTTTTTATATCTCTATCAAAATCCCATTGTATTTCAACATTAACCATGTTTGCCCAAACACATTTGAAGCACTTTGTTTCCCACCGGCTTTTACTTAATATTCTGGCCCCTCTTTCTTCATATGTCTGCATAAATGGAGGCATTATTATCCATGGCGGTGGCATTACTTTAATATTATCATTAGCTCTATCCAAAAGCTTTAAAGAACCTGCCCTATAATAATCTGCGAATTCTCTTTTTTCATATTTTTTAGTCCACGCTGTGCCTTCAAGTACATCACCTACCCGAAACAGTCCTTTTATCTGCTGTTTTTCTGAAATGGCAACTGTAAACTGTTTTTTACCATTACTACTGTGACCTTCAGCGAAAAAATTGTATCCTAAATGGTAATGGGTCCGATTATCTGTGAGATACCTCCAAACCCTTACCCGAGGTTGAATGGATACAATTTTCCCTTGCCAATTCACTTTTAAAGACGTATTTTCAGAAGTTACATTTTTCATTCTCGATCCAGCTCCTTTATACTATAGTTCAGGAGGAGCAATAATTTCAACAGGTTGATAGCCATTTATTTTACTTAATAAAGCAACTAGCCTCCTCGTTTTTACTTTGACAAGATGCTTAAAGTTTCAACTCAGCAGAAATCCAATTCCATATCTTTCCAATAAAGCAATATAATCAAATATCTTTATGCTTTCATTAACAAAAATCATATCCTTCCCTGATAATAATATCATATTTTGCTTTTATTAGCATCCTCAAACTATATTTTGCAGCTCTGAAGAGTAAATTTAGTTATATTACTTTTTTGCCCTAGGTTAATAAATACATTTATGGCATCATTTTACAAATCGTTATTTATTCTTTTTGCGAAAAAGGTTAAGTAAAACATCTTGCTGTTTTCTTCTTTTATTAAATTTACCCTTTTCTTTGCATCACATCCTTGCTATAATGTTATTGTTAAGTAAATCTTATTTGTATAGGAGTTGCTATACGAAGAATATCCTCGTCTGTTAATATGTGAGTGCGAATCGCTTCTAACAGGTTTGAGGATATTTCTTTTGCTGTTTTTTTAACTATCCTGAATATCTTCAAACCGTTTTCATACAATTGCATTAAACTCAGTTGCTACAGTTTTTATACGTCCTTCTTTAAATCTGAATAAATATTTCCAGCCGTATTCATCACAAAGTTTAAATACCGGTT
>CAZEYH010000103.1:0-8236 GCA_964515895.1 uncultured Clostridiaceae bacterium
ATCCATTCTTTAAGTTGTCATGTATCTCGTATGCCTTAATTATTTTCTGGACAAGTTCATGCCTTACAACATCCTTTTCAGTCAGGAATACAAATTCTATTCCTTTTATATTTTTTAATATTTTAATTACTTCCTTGAGACCGGATTTTTTATCTCCTGGAAGGTCAATTTGTGTTATATCGCCTGTTACTATTACTTTGGATCCAAAACCTATTCGAGTTAAAAACATTTTCATCTGTTCAGGGGTAGTATTTTGGGCTTCATCCAATATAATAAAAGAATCATCTAATGTGCGTCCTCTCATATAGGCTAAAGGAGCTATTTCAATTATACCTTTTTCCATATATTTCGAATAATTCTCTATGCCTAACATTTCATATAATGCATCATACAATGGCCTTAAATATGGATCTACTTTATTCTGCAGATCCCCCGGTAAAAATCCTAGCTTTTCACCGGCCTCTACTGCAGGCCTTGTAAGAATAATTCTATTTACTTCCTTATTTCTGAAAGCAGTTACAGCCATAGCTACAGCCAAATATGTTTTTCCTGTCCCTGCCGGTCCTATACCAAATGTAATTACATTTTCTTTTATAGCATTTATATATGCTTTTTGTCCATAAGTTTTTGCTTTTATCTGCTTGCCTCTTGCTGTAAAGCAAATACAATCGGATAAATAGTCATATCTGATATCTAGCTGATTATCTTCTGCTAGTTGTACAATATAGTTAACATTTTGTCTTGTAATAATCTCTCCCTTCCCTGCAATGTCAATTAATTGTTTAACAACCTTGTCCGCTTTTTCAACTTTATTAGAAGGACCAACAATTTTTATTCCTGTTTCTTCGGGTATTATTCTGATACCAAAAGTATCTTCAATAATCTTAACGTTCTCATCACAATTTCCGAATAAATTCATTGCAAAATCTAGTCTATCAACCTCGACAGCCTTTTCAATTTGTACTTCCAATCATTCTCCCCCAATCTCTTCTGTAGTTCCTATATCTTCCATACATTCAATAACAACATTTGCAGTTATTAATCCATCTTCGCTTTGAATGTAGTCAACATCGGTATTAATTATTTGTGCATCCTCCGGGATAATTTTAATTAATTTTTTTAATGCATTTTCTTTTGCATTTTTTTTTGCCTCGTCTAAACTCAATTCTTTATCAATTAACTCATTTTCATAATACTTTTCAACTATCACACCAAAGGGTAATATTAAGTTTTCTCCTATCTGTAATACTTTTTTCAATTCTATCTTATCATAATTTTGAAAATTAATATCTTTATTTAACGGTAATTTAATTTCATTTTTAAGTAATATTAATGTGTAAATCTTTTTTTCCTTTCCTGTCCTTACAGCTTCAACAGTTTTTATATTGGTTGTACTGTTACCTTCATACCATGTTCTCGCTTTAATTTCAGCGATGGAATGTACAAGTTTTTTTTGTTCAGGTTCATGCTCATTTTCTATGACACCTGATACCAACAACTGGCCTTTTACTACCGTATCTCCTTCTTTTACCATTTCCTGCCCGTTTTTTACTACTATTGAACTAATCAATCCATCTCTTTTGGCAATAATATTACAAGGTATATTCTTAGGTATTAAAGATGGTGGTTGCCTCCTTTCTTCAACAAATAATTTTGCTTTTGTTCCTTTTATCTCAAAACTAACCCAGCTTAATTCACTTACTTGAAGTACCAATGTTTTAGCAACTCTATCTACATCAATTCCATACTTTAAAACACCGGGCTTTACTCCAAGCATTGCAAGTTTTTGTAACACATCCGCTGTTCTAATCTCTTTATTACCTGATATCTCAATATCCCATATAAATGAAGCTAATAAATTTATTATAACAATAAACAATACTGCGCCAAACATAAAGGCTTGTCTCTGCTTATATTTATTAAGAATAAATGGTAACCCTTTTTTCTTAACAATCCTAACTCTACATTGAGACTTCCTTGATATAGGTCTTAACATTTTAAATCCCTTTATACTTATCTTAAGAGTCATTGCAAAATCATTGCGGCGTTTTATATCCCATAAAAAAACTTGCCTGTGTGTACATATATTAATAAACCTTTCAAGGAAATAACCTTCAACTAATATAATAACATATCCGCGAATGTAATTCCATAATCTTAATAATAGCATTTTATGCCTCCGACTAACTTATTTCATTTATTCTATGAATTCTAATGAGCCTATTTTGCCTACAATAATTATATTTTCTGATGTAATTTCCCTTATAGACAAACCATCGCCTTGAATCTTCATAAGGCCTTTCCCGGTATTAATTCTGATCCTTTTATTTCCATACTCAATTATCCCTTTATAATTTTCAACTACAAAATTACTGTTACCAATCATTGTTATCTTTGGAATATTAAGCACTATTTCTTTTGGTAATTCAAGGACCTCAGTAAGCCTTTCCTTAAAATTCCTATTGTCCTCATTCTTTTTTTGTCTCTGTTTTTTGTTTTTTTTCCTATTTAGAGACGACATATAAATTCCCCTTTAAACAATAAATACTTTACTCTTACCATAATAAATCATTTAGAATATCATAGAGTAATACAATAAATTAATTTAGTTTTGCCGGTTTTCTTTTCGAAATGCCTCAATATCTCCAAATGAATATCCTTCATTTATTGCGCCTTTAATAATCATATCAAGAGCATCAGCATTATCCTTCGAAACAGCATGCAAAAGCAATATTGCACCATTATGCAAGTTATCCATAACTTTTTTATATGCATAATCCGCTCCCCTTATTTTATCTCTGTACCAATCATCATAAGCAAAACTCCAAAACATATTTTCATATCCGAGTTTATTAGTGATTGCCAACGTCCTTTCACTATATTCGCCTTTAGGAGGACGTAAAAAGCGCATACCTTTACCGAATTTTTCTTTAAAAGCTCTTTCTAAACCAAGAACCTCTTCCTCCACCTTTTCATCTGAAAGAGATGGAAGACTAGGATGATGAACTGTATGATTACCCACGGTATGCCCTTCTTCTATCATTCTCCTTACAAGATCCTGGTGTTGACTTAAATATGGACCTGTTATGAAAAATACAGCCTTAACTTTATTTTCTTTTAATACATCAAGAATTTTTGGTGTATATCCATTTTCATAACCTTCATCAAAAGTTAAATAAATTTCTTTTTTTGATGTATCTCCAAGGTATAGTCCATTATATTTTGCTAGTAATTCAGGCGCTCCCGGATCTGCATCAGGAATTTTATTATCCGGTTTTCTAGAAATTCCCCAGCACAACAACTTATTACTATACCCTACACTTTGTGATACTTGTATATGTAAATCATCATTGTTTGAAACTGTAGAAAATTTAAGTTTTCTTCCTTTTTGTAGACCATCGGATAGTTTACCGCTTATTTCAATGCTTAAATCCATATCTTCAAAAGTAGAATTATATACTCCTCCTAAATCACTTAAGTAAGATATAGATTTTTTTTTGTTTGAAATTATGTAGGTAACTAAAAATGAAACTACAATTATAGTTATAGTTGCTATTGTAAGCGCTAATAAGTTAATTGAGACAGATTCCCTTTTTTTCATCTTTTTTACACCCCTTTAGATCATTATAAACCAGATAAGCCTCTAAAAATGTACCCCAACAATACTATATAA
This sequence comes from uncultured Clostridiaceae bacterium, assembly GCA_964515895.1. Classification (GTDB taxonomy): domain Bacteria; phylum Bacillota; class Clostridia; order Acetivibrionales; family DUMC01; genus CAZEYH01. The sequence continues at coordinate 3,674 of CAZEYH010000103.1, forward strand.
GTATCTCGAATATTCTTTAGTACATAATTAAAGGCCTATAGTTTTTATTACTCTATAATATTATATATAACTGGTAAACAAAAAATAACTAGTTTAAAAAATACATACTTTCCCTTCCCTATTTAAAAATTACAGGGGTTAAAAGATCTGTCCTTATCACCGAACCATCATCCCTAATTTTAGGAATAAACACTTCATCGGACTGTTTAATAGTAACACTTATATATTCCCGAAGTGAATCAGCTACTCCATTTATCATTTCCAAAGAATGCTCCAGTTTTTCAGGGTCTCCTATTGCTTTTATAGTAACGGGTGAAGTTATCTGCACGCCATTAATCATTATATAGGGTGGCGCTGCCCTTATTTCTGTCATTGCGGTAATCCTCTCATCACTTACAGCATCACCTACTGATATAGCTTGAGCTCCTGCAGCCCTTAATTCATTTACAACAGGAAGAATATCTCTATCTTCTACTGTATAAAAATTATCTTCAAGGGTTATTATAACTCCTTTACCTTTAACATCAACCATTCCCGCAAATATTCTTACAATATCCAATTCTTCCAATAACTTCGCATAAGATTCATCACTTCCTGCTTGAGCTGTTTCATATAACCTAACATCCTCTTGCAGTTTTTGCAGTTTATTCCTTAAGTCGGCATTGCTTTTTTGAAGCTTTATAAGCTCTTCTTTTAATGTTTCTTCTCTCATATTTTCAAAACTGCTAATACTTTCATTATAGTTAATGCTTTTATACTGCCATGCTACCATTATACCTAATATTAAACATATAATTGTAAGTGCAATATTTCTACTAACATTTGATTTTTTAATATTCATTTTTCTACCACCTCAAGATTATTAACTGCTCTTATTGGTTCTTTATCATATTTAGGTACTATTACCCTATTATACTTATTTATTGAAATTATAATACCGTCCTTATGCATTATTTTAATTCTATCACTTTCAGCCATAGCATTAAGCAATTGTTCCGGAGGTCCAATGACATTAATCACGTAAGGAACAGAATACCGTTCTTTATTTATTCTTATAGTTGGACCTGCACAGACCTGTTCGCTAGTTGATACTATTCTTTCACTGTTAATAGATATTGCTTGAGCTCCTGCTTTTTTTAGTTCATTAAGTATCACTTTAATATCTCCGTCATGAATTATTGACCGATTGGGATTATCGGTTTTTCTTACATGGGCATCATCAAGCATGAGAATTATTCCCGGACCTTCTACATCTGTTAAACCTGAAATAAATTTTAATGTATTGAGTTCTTCCCATAAAACCCTTAATTTAGCATCATCATTAATTTCAATATAATTTATTAAATGCTCCTCTATTTTTTTGTTATATTCTTCTACTTTTGCTTTAAGCTCATCCTCTATTTTTTTTTCCTGTTCTAATTGAATCCTTAATCTATCAACATTTAAAACAGAAGCCGACTTTTCCTTATTGGCATCCAATGTAGTCCTGTATTGGAGTGCTATTACTAAGCCCAACAAAATATATACTATAAAAAACATTAATTTACTGCCCTTTTTCATATAACTACTCCTGTTCATGAATCCTACTCTCTATCTATATCAATTTTACTTATTATGTTCATAGTTTGCAAGAGTAAAGTTATGTAAAAGGACGCAGTTTTCTAATTCCTACTTATCTCCCTGATTTTGTCGGCATAAAAACTACTTAATTCCTCTGCAAACTCTTGTGAATAACTTTCACTTATTACTTTACATACCGGAAGTTCAGCATCAGGCAAAATAAGGACCCAACCATCATCATTGTATATTTTAACTCCTTCCATTGTCTCTATCATATTTCCTGACTGTTCCTGAATAATTTGCCTTATAACCTTTCCTTTTGCGTTCCATGGACATTCCACTTCCTTTTTATCCATATGAAAAGTAGGAATCATATCTACAATATCTGAAAGCTTATAGTTGTTTTGGGACATGAAATCAAGAATTTTAATAAGCCCGGCTATAGCATCAAAATGAAGTGTGAATTGCTCCAACATCCCTTCTTTTTCACTATTACCCATTATTTTATACATTATATCCTGAGTTGAAGTTTTAGTCCTTATAACTTTACCATTATGCTCTTCTGCTATTTCCTCTACAATATGACTAGCAGATATTGGGACAACTACAGTGCCTCCCTTTACAGTCTTGAAGAGCATTATTGATATAAGGGCAATATACATATCTTCTGTTATTATTCTACCCTTATCATCTACAAGCATGAGCTTTTCAGAAAAATCTTCTATTGAGACACCTAAGTCGAAATTTCCCATTTTTACATGACTTGTAAAAAAGTTTACATCACCCGCTGTCATACTTGTTTTCATTGTTTTAACATTTACAAGTTTTAAATCTAGTAACTCTACTTCACAGCCTAGTTTAGTCAATAAGTCTTTCATCATTTCGGCAACGTAGGTAGATTTTGCATTTAGAGCAATTTTATATTCTAATTTTTTTGATTTTACACTATTAATAATGTTTCTTAAGTAAAAGCTACTATAATTTCGAACAAAATCAATATCTTCTATACAATCTCCTTCACAACGCGAAAAATCTTCTCTTATAAAAATATTTTCAATTTTTCTTTCCAACCCTCGGCTTATATTACATCCATTGTTATCCATTATGTCAATAAATAATCGAGTAGAATTATGACGGGAAGTTGCTATGTGTATTCCACCATCAGTATTGTAGAATCTGATAGCTGACCTTGCAATGGGCAATAACATTTCTCCGAAGTCGTTAACTTTAATACCCGTAGTGAGAATACCTGATATAATTGCTAATTTTATCATCTTTGATGCAGGGTTACTGTCACAACTTATTCCAACAACTCCTTTTTCCTTAAAAATTGCTCCATAAGCAGCACCTAGTTTAGAAGCATATTCAGGAGTAATATCTATATTTATTTCCCCTGCTATTCCTCTATTTCCGAATATGTTTCTAGTATATTTTGTTCCCCAAACAAGGTTTGAGTTAATCTCTGTGTCTTCACCAATTAATTTATCAGGCCATATTTTTATATTTGGCTTTATTGTTGCATTATCTCTTACTATGGTGCCATCACCAATTACCGAATTTTCAAAAGCTTTCGAAGAACTACAAAAATGCACTTTATTACATATTACACTACCTCTTAGTTGAACATTGTTATCAATTAAGCAATTTTTCCATATTATGCTTCGTTTTATACTAGAATGTGCATCAATAATGTTTGAATCACCAATTACCGAGTACTCACCAATAAAGCTATCATTTTTTATTCTTGTATGTTTCCCAATAATACAAGGTGCTTGAATTTCGACATTTTCATCTATTATTGTTCCCTCATCAACCCAAACTTTTTCTCTTATTTGCCTTCCCGGGATATTTATGTTTACCTTTCCGTCCATAATATCAATATGAGATTGTATATATACACTAGGATCTCCAATATCGCACCAGTAATCTTCAATTATATATCCATACATTGGTAAACCCCTTCTTAATAATATAGGAAATAAATCTTTGCTAAAATCGAACATTTCATTTTTATTAAAATAACTTAACACAACCGGAGATAGTATATATATGCCTGTATTTACAGTATCGCTAAACACTTCTCCCCAACTTGGTTTTTCTAAAAATCTGGTTATTCTTCCCTCTTCATCAGTTACAACAATACCATATTCGAGGGGTACATCAACTTTTTTTAAAAGTAGAGTTGCTATTGAACCTTTACTAAAATGAAATTTTATTGCTTCTTCTAAATTTACATCTGTAAGTGCATCTCCACTTATAACAATGAAAGTATCATTTAAGAACTCTTCTGCATTCTTTACACTGCCGGCAGTTCCAAGAGGTACTGTTTCAACATAATATTTCATATTTACACCAAATTCCTTACCATCACTGAAATACTCTTTTATTGCTTCCGGCATATATAACAAGGTTACAGCAATTTCCGAAATATCATGCTTTTTGAGTAATTCTACTATATGTTCCATCATCGGTTTGTTTGCTACAGGTACCATTGGCTTTGGTCTGTTGCATGTCAGCGGTCTTAATCTTGTTCCTTCTCCACCTGCCATAATGACAGCTTTCATGTAAATCACCCTTTCAACATTTTTCATTTGATTTTTTGCTTCTTTTGACAATAAATGATTTTGTGGCAAAATCCATTATTAAACATAAATATTATTTGCATTTAAAACAAAAACTATTCCAATAGATGACATCGAGTTATAAACACCCAGGTATTTTAATTTTTTATAAGAGAATAATAGAATAAAGAAGAAAGGAGGAGTCTAGATGCCAAGAGTAAATAAAACTACGGCTACTTTTACTAATAGTACTGAATATTTGAAAAATGGTGTATCCATAAGCCCGGCAATACCATCTGTAGGTGACAAAGCTAAAATAGAATACAGTGGTTTACTTGCCCAAAGTGGTGCTTCTCATGTTTATGCTCATGTCGGGTATAGCAATAAATGGGATAATTTATATGATTATCAGATGAATAGGACTGATAAAGGGTTTGAAGTA
>CAZEYH010000104.1:0-6377 GCA_964515895.1 uncultured Clostridiaceae bacterium
CTATAATTAATTTTTGTGCATCACCTATTTTTACAATTGGCCTGATTTTTATTATCAAGGAGGTTTTAAAATCTACAGATTTTCAATTTGGTTTATTTCAAATGGTTATATCTTTATCTATGATATCAGCACCACTACTTTGCGGAAGTTATATTAAAAAAATTAAGATTGGGAAACTATGCTATACAAGCTTCATTATCATGTCACTGTTAATATTGATCATGGCAATTATTCCATCTGGTTTTGTATTAGATTTTTTCAATTCAAATATTGTACCATATGTATTGATATTAATCTTTTCATTTATGATAGGTATTGTTGTAACAGTTGCCAACATAGCTCTAGGTACACTTTTTAGCAAAATAGTACCGTTGGAATTAATGGGTAGAACTTCAACTGTTTTCAACCTGGCAGTTACCGTGTTTATCCCTATAGGACAAATGGTTTTTGGTGCTCTGTATGATATAATGTCTCCAAGTTTTATAATAGCAATAAGCGGGATAATACTAATTATAACTACTAAGAAATACAAAGCTTCTCTAGTTAACTATGATGAAGCAAAATCTAGCTTAAGTAATCAGGGTCAAGTGATGTCTGAATTGAGTAATTGTAATGAAATAGAGTCTGACTTAAGTAATCAGGATCAAATAAAGACTGAATTGATCAATTGTGATGAAGTAAAGACTGAATCGGGTAATCACAGCGAAATGATATCAGGATTAAGTAATAAGGATGAAATAGAATATAACATGAGTGATTATGATGAAGTAAATTCTGGCTTGGGTAATTATGTTGGAACGGAATATGAATTAAGAGGAGGTATAGTAAATGAACTTTAAGTTTTATCCAAATCAAAGCAGAATATATGATTTTTTGTTTTTCCCCAGCCTGGTATTTTTTTTAGAGGAATATAATAACTTGGAAAAAGGTCAAAATTATAAAGAATTAGTAATGGATAATTACCTGACTTTTGTAAAAAAGGTTGAGGATAAGCTAATACCATATATGGAAGATATAGAAATATTCTATACGAAACAATTTTTAAATAAATATGATTTTATGGATCTTATTTCAAAAGCTAACAGCATATTTGGTTATAGAAATGAAAAAGAATACCTGGATATGTTACTAACTTTAAGTGAAAAAGAAATTAACAGTAGCATTATTTACTCATTATTGATGATTGATGAAGATCATAAAGATTATCATCATGACTATTCAAAAGAAGTTATGAAAGAGGCTGAAGAAATTTGCTTGGATAAAGATCAATTGATTTCATATATAAAGTATTTACCCCTTGAAGCTTCACAAAAATGGAATTTATTCTTAATAACGGAAAACCCTTTGAAGTATATGAGAAAGTACATTGATTTAATGTCCAAGCTATTACCTGTTTTTGAAGAGTTATATTTGCCATATGAGGATGAAGTCAAAACTTATGGGCAATACCTTGTAGATTATTTGAATAAAAATGGTGCCGAAGGATTGGATGATATAAGCTATTCCATATTAAACATAGATATTTTGGGTGGTTCAGAAATTAATATACTAATTTCTGTAATGTTTTCTTATGCTATATCAATAATCACTGCTGCAGAAGGCACATATATTGCCTGGGGGCTTAAGATGGAAGAAGCCTTTAAAACAATGAAAGAAATAAATGAAAACAAAACCAATGAGAGAGTTCAGATATTTAAAAATCTTGGAGATAAAACCAGGTATGAGGTTTTGAAGCTGATTGCTTTGGGGGAAACTTCCACCAAAGAGATTGCAAAGGCCTTAGGTGTATCTAGTGCAACTATATCCTACCACATAAATAATTTCCTTACTTCGAAGGTAATAAAGCTGGATAGAACTAACAACAAATATAGATATGTAGTAGATTATGAATTGCTGGAAGAAACCATAAAAGCTTTCAAAGAGGATTTAAGGTTTCCCGAACAAACTACTTGATAAATGTTTGGGTATATGTCAAAATGTATAGAGAAATAAAACATGCATTGGATTACAGTTGCTGCTAAAGAAGCTAGAATTCAGAAGGCAGAGTTCAGAAGCCTGTATAGAAAGAGGAAACAACTTGAGATACAACATGAGTTACAACAATAAAATTATAAAACGAACAGGTATGCTTTTAAGAAAAAATTATGTAATTCTTATGTCTTTTTTTCTACCGATGATTACTCTTACAATAGCTTATATAACATGTGGCATATATCCATTTGGTAAATGGGATTTGCTTATTATAGACCTTTATCACCAATATGCCCCTTTTATATCTGATTTGCAGGAAAGGTTAAAGTCATTTTCGGGCCTGTTGTATTCGTGGTCAGGGGGGCTTGGTACTAATTACTTGCCCTTATATGCATATTACCTGGCCAGTCCTCTTAATCTGATAACAGTCCTGTTTCCAAAAGAATTTCTAACTGAAGCTGTACTTGCCTTAACCCTATTGAAAGTAGGATTAGCCGGAGCCTGTTTTGCCTTTTACCTTAAGAGTATACACAATGAACAGAACCTATCAACAGTGGCTTTTTCACTGCTTTATGCCCTTTCCGGTTATGTATTAGTGTTTTCCTGGAATATAATGTGGATGGATGCAATTTATCTCCTGCCGCTGATTATATTGGGACTTGTAAGATTAGTCCGTGATTCCCGTGGATTTTTCTATTGCATTACCCTGGCTGTTGCACTTTTGTCGAATTTTTACATTGCTTTTTTCATATGTTTCTTTGTTTTACTTTATTATCCGGTCTGTCTTTTTCAATATAACAGCATTAAAAAGCCGGCTTTATTAGTAAAAAAGACAGCTAAATTTGCAGGATTTTCATTGCTGTCTGGAGGGTTATCGGCCATACTTCTTTTACCAACATTTTTTGCTCTGAAGACAACTTCTGCAGCAGGTGATGTTTTTCCAAAGACAAGTACTCATTATTTTGATTTGTTCGATTATATAACCAGGCACTTTACTGCTGCCTCGCCCTCTATTCGCGAAGGGATGCCTAACCTGTACTGTGGAATTATTGTTTTAATTCTTATACCCGTTTATTTCTTAAGTAAAAGCATCAAGTTGAAGGAAAAATTATGGCATCTGGCATTACTTGCAATATTAATCTTAAGTTTTAACATTAATATTTTAAGCTTCATATGGCATGGTTTCCATTATCCGAACCAAGTCCCATATAGATTTTCTTTTGTTTACATCTTTCTGGTATTATCCATGTGCCATGATGCTTTTAAAAGGTTATATGAATTTACCGGCAAACAGATAGGTGCTATCTGCATGTCTGTCCTGGGGCTTGTTATTATTTCACAGAAATTTGATGATTTGTCACTTGAATATGCAACATTATATTCCAGTATAATTTTCATTATTTTGTATGCTGCTGCCTTTAATCTTGGTAGGTTATGGGATGTTTACCCAAGCAAAATTCATTCACTCAAAATTCGCTGTTCGAATTTACCGAAAGTCCTGCTCATTTTTTTGGTTATTTCAGCTGAAATGATAACAAACACTGTTATAACCACTATAACAATTGATTCAATTGAAGGCTATTCTTTGCGTAATGGATATTCAAGCGGTAAAGAGGTTACACAAATCCGTGAATGGATTTCTAATATTGAAAAAGAAGATAAAGACTTCTACCGTATGGAAATTCTACCGCCAAAAACCACTAATGACCCATACCTATATAATTATCGGGGTCTTTCAGCCTTTTCTTCTACTTTACCGGAAAAAACAGTTAAAATGTTTGAAAACCTTGGTTATCACAGCAACAGTATAAATAGTTACAAATATGAGGGATCTACAGCGATACTGGATTCTCTTTTTGGCATCAAGTACTTAATTTATCGTTCTCCTAACATTGAAGAACGCTTATACCAGCAAATTGAAGCTACTGATGAGATGACTGTTTTTAAAAACCCCTATGCCCTGTCATTAGGCTTTCAAACTCCAGACAAACTAAAAAAGTTTTATAGTACGTCTTCCAACCCATTTGATGCGCAGAATTCTCTTGTTAATTACATTTGTGGAATAAAAGATATTCTTATTCCTATAGAACAAGAACGAGGAAATCAGGATAATTTGACTTTTAGTAGCTCCGGTACAAAATATTATAGCTTTAATCGTACTAATAAAGAAATAAGTTCAACAGCAAGAATTAAATTTAAAATTGAAAAAGGCCAACAGGTTTATCTTTACTATAAAGCTCCATATGATATGAAAGGTAGTGGATTTGTTAATATTAATGTAAATGCTAATGCTAAGACTAATGCTGATGTTGCTGATGTTAATATTAATGTTGATACTAATACTAATGTTAATTTTGGTGCTGATTCTAATATTGATGTTGGTACTGATTCTAATATTGATGCTAATGTTCATAATAGTAATGATAATAATAATAATAATAGAAAAGTTGATTTTAACCCAAAGCATTCTTCTATTATTAACCTGGGATTTTGTGAATCCGGTGATTCCCTTGAGTTTCAATTGCATTTTGAAAAATCCGCTCCTGAATCGGGTAGGTTTGAAATATATGCCTATGGTTTGAATCAGCAGCAATTTGAAAATGCAATATCATTTATCAAAGAAAAATCAATGACTGTTGAAAAATTTACCGATACCCATATCATTGGCCGCATAGAAACAGCAAATGACGGACTGATGGTTATGACTATACCATACAACAAAGGCTGGCATGTCAAGGTTAATAACCAAAAACTTGAAACACAAGCTGTGGATGATTGTCTGCTGGCTTTTGATTTGCCGGCTGGTTCAAATAAGATTGAATTAAAATTCGTTCCGGAAAAATTTTTTATCGGTTTTGTAATTACTCTTGTTTCCATTTTAATCCTTGTCTTGCTTTTTGCTAAGAAAACGAGGTAAAATATATATTGTATATTGAAGCATATAACAAAAACGGGGGTTAACTGAAAATGGACAGGTCATTAATTACAGTAGTTATTCCAGTATACAACGAAGAAAATCAAATTTATGAAAATATAAGTATTATTAGAAGCTACCTTGTTAAAACAGACATAGATTTTGAAATTTTGCTTGTTGATGACGGCTCTACCGATAATACGTGGCTTACTCTAAAAATGCTTATCGAAGCATATCCCTGCATTAAAGCATTGCGTCTTAGCAGAAATTTCGGCAAGGAAGCAGCTCTTTGTGCAGGATTAGAAGCAGCGAGAGGAGATGCATGTATTATCATGGATTCTGACCTTCAGCATCCACCTGAGTTAATTCCTGAAATGGTCCATCTTTGGAAAGAGGAGGGGTATGAAGTAGTAGAGGGAGTTAAAGCTTTACGTGGAAAAGAGAGCCTGGTTAATAAAGTAGGAGCTAGTTTGTTTTATCATATATTAAGTAAGTTTTCCGGGTTTGACATAAATCAGGCTTCGGATTTCAAGTTGCTGGATATAAAAGTCGTCCGGGCATGGCAAAGTATGAATGAAAGGAATACTTTTTTTAGAGGTATGTCGGCATGGGTCGGGTTCAATCGAGTAAGTGTTCCTTTTAATACAAGAAATAGAACAAACGGAACATCAAAGTGGTCATTATTTAAGTTATTTAAGCTTGCAATAAATGCCATCACCTCCTTTTCGTCATTTCCCCTTCATATAGTAACTTTTATGGGATTGGCTTTTCTTGCAGGTTCGTTGATACTTGGAATTCAGACTATATATATGAAGCTCAAAGGTATAGCGTATAGCGGCTTCACAACAGTCATTCTCCTGCTATTGATAATTGGGAGTGCCCTGATGATAAGTCTCGGAATTATCGGGACTTACATTGCCAAAATATATGAAGAAGTTAAACAAAGGCCTAGGTACATTGTGGCAGAAGAAATAGAAAGCAGAAAAGATGTATATGCTAAATAGCATTTATATACTATAATTTTACACTTTTTGCTAAACGTCTTGAAATAAGCCACTTTCATATTAAGATACAAATGGTTTAAAATCAGGCTTTATTATAAAAAGAAAAAATTCTTTATTTTTTTCTAAAGTAATTGCAACAATTATCCGATATAATATATGACAGTTTCTGTATATTTCATAATTCGGCATGTCTCAAAAATGACTACTATACAATAATAAAGTATAAGTATGATTTGAAACATGCCGATCCATATTATACATGCGATCCATATTATATTAGTTATGTTTTGATTCAAATTTAATAAAACTTTATAAGTTGTACCTTCCTCTCTTTGCATAGCCGGTATGGAGCAATTCATGAGACTTATGTCCAAGAGGCTCCTTTAGAAATTCGTCATAAAGGTTAATTATAAACGGGTTTTCATGGGACTTTCTTAACTCCTTGCCCTCATCCTCTTTATATATTGCTTCCATCCTCTTCTTCCTTA
>CAZEYH010000104.1:6387-8139 GCA_964515895.1 uncultured Clostridiaceae bacterium
TTGGCCTTGGCTGACCGCCTCCGCTGATACATCCGCCGGGACATCCCATAACTTCAATGAAATGATATGGTGATCGGCCTTCCGAAACCTCTTCCATCAGCTTTTTAGCTCCTGCAAGGCCACTGGTAACAGCCACTTTAACTGTTACATCCTTAAGGAAGCCATATTCTTCTAACGGGTCCTCTATTTTAATTTTAGCAGTCTTTATCTGTTCTAATCCTACAATAGGAGCTATGTGAAGCTTATCAAATGGAATTTCTCTTCCTGTTACAATTTCGTATACCGTCCTTAGGGCAGCTTCCATAACGCCCCCTGTAGCTGCAAAAATATCTGCAGCTCCTGTGGATAATCCCAATGGGTTATCAAATTCACTGTCTTCAAGGGTTCTAAAATCTATACCTGCTTCTTTAATCATTTTGGCAAGCTCTCTTGTAGTAATAACCACATCTACATTGGGAACATCATTATTGAACATTTCAGGGCGAGTTATCTCGAATTTCTTGGCAGTACATGGCATAACGGAAACTACAAATAAGTTTTTCGGATCAACTCCTATCTTATCGGCATAAAAAGATTTTACAAGTGCACCCATCATCATATGGGGAGATTTGCAGGTAGAAATGTGGTCTAATTCATCCGGAAAGTTATGTTCCACATATTTAATCCAGCCAGGGCTACAGCTTGTAATCATGGGCAGTACCGCCTCCTTTCCCGTAAGAGCATTCTTAACCCTCTGTAGAAATTCATTGCCTTCTTCAATTATTGTAAGGTCAGCAGTAAAATTTGTATCAAACACATCATCAAAACCCATATCCCTTAATGCGGTTGCCATTTTCCCCGTGACAAGAGTACCCGGTTCATGTCCGAATTCTTCGCCTAACGCAGCCCTTATTGCCGGAGCCGTTTGTATTATAACCCTTTTACTTTCATCATGAAGGGCTTTCCACACTTCTTGGGTAGAATCTTTTTCCTGCAGCGCTCCCACAGGACAAACAGCAGTACACTGTCCACAGAATGCGCAATTTACAGTATTAAGTGGTAAATCGCCTGCAGGTCCGATAATAGTCTTGAACCCTCTTTGTTGAACATTGAGGATGCCTACACCCTGTATTTCATTGCAGATAGTTACACACCTCCGGCATAGGATGCATTTGGATGTGTCTCTAGTAATAGAAGGTGAAGAAATGTCGACACCAGTCTTTGATTTTTCACCTTCCAGCCTGGATTCGCTTATTTGAATAAGTTCGCCTAACTTCTGAAACTCGCAGTTTTGATTCCTGCTGCAGCTTAAACAATCCTTGGGATGATCTGAAAGCATCAGTTCATATATAAGTTTCCTTGCTTTTTTGACTTTCTCTGTATTGGTTTTTACAACCATTCCTTCACTTACTTCTGTAATGCAGGATGCCTGCAAAGTTTTTGCACCTTCAACTTCAACTACACAAATCCTGCATGAACCCACCTGATGCAAACCTTCCAAGTAGCAGAAACTAGGTATCAATATATTGTGTTGTTTTGCAGCCTCAAGGATTGTAGTACCTTCATTCACGGAAATTTTCCTGTTATTTATCACTAAATTAACCATAATCAAACCCTCCTGTCACATCTTAAGCATCTCATGGATTCCGCAATAGCATTTAGTTTATGAAATCCAATGGCTACTTCATCAAACGATTTCCTGCGTTCTTCAGCATCAAGATACTTCATAGGGAATCTTTCATGTTCTACTATTTCTTCTTCATCTGAAGGTTC
>CAZEYH010000105.1:0-7934 GCA_964515895.1 uncultured Clostridiaceae bacterium
GTTAGTGAAGAAACAAGAAAAAGAGTCAAAGAAGTAATTGAAAGAACAAATTTTCAGCCAAGCCTTAACTCAAGGAGGCTTTTGCTTAATAAAAGCTTTAATATAAGTATAGTAATAAGAAAAACATCATCTCCTTTTGATGATTTATTTTATCTGGAAATCGCAAAAGGTCTTCTGGAGAAAAGTAAAGAATACGGTTATAATATAGTTTTCACTGATATTGCCATGGAAGATGGAAAAGTTGTTTTACCGGATATTATTAAGCATGAAGATACCGATGGCATTGTGTTTTTTCAAGATACTGAAGAGATTATACTAAACGAAGTTAATAAGCTTAACATTCCTTATGTAATTGCCGATGCGCATAATATGGAAAATGGAAACAACAATGGAATAACTACTGTTAATGCAAACTATGAGCTGTCTGCCTATACTGCTGTTTGTTACCTGATTGAAAATGGTCACAGAGATATAGCATATATCAGTTCAAGTTTTGTACCTAACTTTTATTTAGCTACTTTTGAAGGGTATCGGAAAGCTCTTGAAAAAGCCCAGGTTACAATACAGCCATCTTGGATACAGATTAACGCCGTTAATGAGGAATCTGCATATAACTGTATGAAAACAATATTGGAAAATAAACATAAGCCAACAGCTGTTTTTTGTACTACAGATACATTTGCAATTGGTGCTATGAAATGTGCAAAAGATATGGGGTTTAAGATTCCGGAAGAAATTTCTTTCATAGGAATTGATGATATCTTTTTGTCAAATTATATTGAACCGAAACTTACTACCATTAAAATTGATAAGTTTAGAATGGGCTCATTAGCTATGGAGCTTATTATGGATAAAATGCAAGGGAAAAAAGTAGACAGCGTTATTGTAGATTCTGACCATCTTGTAATAAGGGAATCAGTTAAATGTATTAAATGTAGTTCGAGATAAGTTTCTTACAAAAGTTTAGCCGAAAACCTGTAACCTAATTCGTACAGAGTTTCAGCAGATAGAATAGTATATATTTTTCTAATAATGCGTATCAACATGTGTTAATTTATATATAGGGACAAGGGCGGCTAACCATGCCACCCTTTAAATTGGCTAATCCGGCTATTATTGTCAAGTATTTTCAACATCCTGTCTTCCCTTCATAAAAGTAATTGTTGCATTTTTGGCATGTTCTGTTGTAAGTTTTTCTGCTAGGTTAGGATCTCTTGCGCTTATTGCCTTAAAAATTGCCTTGTGTTCTTCAAATACCTTTTGTGCCCTTCCCGGTGTTTCTAATGATGCACTTCTCGCTCTTTGAGCATAATGGTGAAAAGTACTTAAAATATACATAAGTGGCCGGCTTTTACTGGCTCTGAATATCACATCATGAAATCTTGAATCAAGTTTAAGAAGATTACTTGTATTTCCGCCTTTTAAAGTATAAAATTCCTCTAAATCTAAAATTTCTTTTAACTCTTCTAATTCCTTTGATGTTATTTTTTCTGTAGCCCATCTAGCAGCAAGTCCTTCTATCATCATTCGTATTGTATAAATATCTTCGATATCTTTGGTAGATATCCCTTGAACTACTACTCCCCTTCCCGGGGTTGATTTCACAAGGCCTTCAAGTTCAAGCTGCTTTAGTGCCTCACGGATTGGCGTCCTACTTACACCTAGTTCTTCAGATAGCTTTGTTTCTGTTAAGTAATCTCCCGGTTGATATTCACCATTAATAATATCATTTTGAAGCTGCTTGAATACTCTTGTCCCTAAAGAATTTGCGGCCCCGCTCTCACCACTATACCCTACTCTAATCATGCATACCCCCCCTAATCCATAATGCATTATCAAACCCTTGCCATGCTTAATCAGCACTCCAAATGCATATTATTTATCTGATACATAATATGGCAGCATACACTTTCAAAGACTTACAGATTAAATTAATTTTGTTTCCTTGTATAATTTAATAAACCTCCGGCAAGTATTATCTCAACCTGCCTTCCCGACAATGCAATCTTTACCTCAAACTCTTTTTTCTTTGTCTTATTTAGAATAATCAGTTCAGAACCATTTTTTATCTGTTCTCTTGCATTTTTTAAAATAAGCTCATCACCCTCATCTATCTTATCATAATCCTTTGCATTTTTAAATGCCAAAGGTAATATACCGGAGTTTATAAGGTTTGCCATGTGTATCCTGGCAAAAGATTTTGCTAAAACTCCTTTTATTCCCAGGTATAGCGGTACCAATGCCGCATGTTCACGGCTTGACCCCTGTCCATAATTTGAACCTCCAACAATGAATCCTCCACCATTTTCTTTTGCCCTTTTAGGAAATTCAGGATCACAGGGCGTTAAACAATATTCAGCCAGATGAGGTATATTTGACCTGAAAGGAAGAAGTTTTGCAGTAGATGGCATAATATGGTCAGTAGTTATGTTGTCTTCAACCTTTATTAGGACATTTCCTCCAACTGTATCATCAAGTTCCTTGTTTACAGGAAAAGGTTTAATATTAGGTCCCCTAACAATCTCGATATCCTTTGCTTCAGCTTCCGGTACCGGAGGTATAATTAGATTATCGTTAATTAGAAATTCCTTCGGCATAGATATTTCCGGGGTCTTTCCAAATTCATTAGGATCAGTTAACACTCCGGTTATTGCACTTACAGCAGCTACCTCAGGACTTACTAAATAAACTTTTGCTGAAACTGTTCCGCTCCTGCCTTCAAAATTCCTGTTAAAGGTACGTAAAGATACTGCATTTGATGCCGGTGACTGACCCATGCCTATACATGGTCCACAAGCCGACTCCAATATTCTTGCACCTGCAGCAACCATATCAGCCAATGATCCATTTTGAGCAAGCATTGTAAGCACCTGCCTTGACCCCGGAGATATGACAAGACTTACGTCAGGATGCACAGTTCTTCCTTTTAGTATTGAAGCAACTTTCATCATATCTACATATGATGAGTTTGTGCAACTTCCAATAGCAACCTGATTAATTTTTATCTTTCCTATATCTTTAACTTTAGCCACATTATCCGGGCTATGAGGTTTTGCGGCCAATGGCTCCAAAGTACCAAGATCTATTTCTAGTTCCCCGTCATATTCCGCATCTTTGTCAGGCAAAAGCTCTATCCAATCTTGCTCTCTTCCCTGTGCCTTAAGAAAATCCCTTGTAACTTCATCACTCGGGAATATAGAGGTAGTAGCACCTAATTCCGCTCCCATATTCGTTATGGTGGCTCGTTCGGGTACAGTCAATGTTTTTACTCCTTCTCCCGTATATTCAATAACCTTACCTACACCACCTTTAACAGTAAGTATCCTTAAAACTTCAAGAATAATGTCTTTTGCAGAAACCCAGGGTTTCAAAGAACCCTTCAAATTCACTCTATAAACTTCGGGCATTGTCAAATAATATGGACCACCGCCCATTGCTACTGCCACATCAAGGCCTCCTGCTCCTATGGCCAGCATACCCAACCCACCGGCTGTCGGCGTATGGCTGTCAGAACCTAATAAAGTCATACCCGGTATACCAAATCTCTCAAGATGAACCTGGTGGCAAATACCATTTCCGGGTTTTGAAAAATATATACCGTGTTTTGCAGCAACAGTTTGAATATATCTATGATCGTCTGCATTTTCAAAACCTGTTTGCAATGTATTATGGTCTATATATGCAACAGACCTTTTTGTTTTAACTCGTGGAACCCCTATGGCTTCAAACTGTAAATATGCCATGGTACCTGTAGAATCCTGAGTAAGAGTCTGATCTATTTTTATGGCAATTTCATTGCCGAGTACCATTTCACCACTTAACAAATGTTCTTTTATAATTTTTTTTGCTAAACTCAACTTCATTAAACTGTCTCCCCTTTAGTATCATCTTATCTTAATAATCTAATATTAATCATCTAGTCTTAACAACTAACTTTAGTCAACTAACCTCAATCGTTTTTTTAATTACTCAACTTAATTACTTATCGTAATTATTTTACTTTAACTTCCTAATAAATTTCGGTTTAAACTTGAAAATTCATTTTTGTTACTATAAAGCCAAATCAAAAATATCCGGTGCTAACTCTTTAATTGTTACAATAAGCTCATCGTCACCTATTGCAGTAACACGCCCATCCTCATATTGTTTATCAATCCATTCTTTAATCTTTGTGATCCGCTTATCTTTCTTATCAATCCTTTTGTTTCCTGATAATCCAAGAAATGTATTTATCCAATGGGCTATGCTCGCAAGTCCTGAAAACTGGTTGATAGCAACTCCTGCAGGTCTTTTTAATAATAATGTTGTGTCGAATATGTTATATATCTCTTCATCTTTAGATATACCATCTGCATGAATACCTGCCTGAGTTACATTAAAATGCCTACCCACAAAAGGTGTTCTCGAAGGTATACTGTAACCAATTTCCTTTTCATAATACTCGGCAATTTCAGTTATAATAGTGGTATCCATACCATCTGTTGTACCTCTAATCTGAGCATATTCTATTATCATAGCTTCTAATGGAGTATTGCCTGTACGTTCCCCTATACCAAGCAGAGAACAATTTACACTTGAAGCTCCATATAACCATGCTGTAGCTGAATTGACCACAGCTTTGTAAAAGTCATTATGTCCATGCCATTCAATTAGTTCACTGGGAAATCCGGCATAGTGTGTAAGTCCATATATTATTCCGGGTACCGATCTAGGTAGGGCTGCTCCGGGATATGGTACTCCATATCCTAATGTGTCGCAAGCACGAATCTTTATTGGGATTGTATATTGATCCATAAGATTTCTAAGTGCAATAGCAAAAGGAACAACAAATCCATAGAAGTCTGCCCTTGTAATATCTTCGAAATGACATCTTGGTTTTATTCCTACATCAATAGCACTCTTTATAATACCAAGATAATGTTCAAGCGCCTGTTTTCTTGTCATTTTAAGTTTCTTAAAAATATGGTAGTCTGAACAGCTTACCAATATGCCACATTCTTTAACTCCCATTTCTTTTGCAAGCTGAAAATCACTTTTAGTTGCTCTTATCCAGCCTGTTACTTCAGGATACTCGTAATCTCTTTCCATACACTTTTGTACTGCTTGCTTATCTCTATCACTATATAAAAAGAATTCCGACTGGCGAATTATGCCATTTGGCCCTCCTAATTTATGTAATAGATCGTAAAGAGTTACTATTTGTTCAACAGTATATGGTTCCCTAGATTGCTGTCCATCCCTAAAAGTAGTATCTGTTATCCAGATTTCATCAGCCGGAAACATGGGAACTCTTCTATGGTTAAAAGTACATTTCGGTATTTCATGGTAATTAAATATGTCCCTATATAAATTTGGTTCTGCTATGTCCTGCAAAGAATATTTATATAAGGTTTGCTCCAATGTATTAGTTTTTTTATTAAATTTTATCATTTTATCCCCCCTAACACTAAATCACGACACAACAATGCACAATACAGTGCTTAGTGTTTAGTGTTTAGTGCTTAATACTTTAACATTTCATAATTAACCTATATATTCCTAGCAGTCTAATTTATGTATAAATGTAGACCGCTATTTACACTCTGAAAAATGTATATGTGTATAATTGTATACAGGTATAAAATACTTGTCAAGAGTTATTTTTACACGGGCCGCATTTTCTATTTCTTCGAACCCTGCCTCCCGAAATCCCTTACAAATACCTCAACCTTCACATTAATTTGAACATTACTGAAGATTCCTTCCCAATTATCCTTTACCTTTTCCCAAACCTCCGGATACTTTATATTAAGCTTCTTTCCAAAACCTGCTATATCTACCTTTAGCTCTTTTTGTATCTTATTTAGAGTTTCTTCCATTATACTAATTATCTCTTTTTGGGCAACAAGCTCTACTTTTTCTATATATCCTTTCTCAAAGGCATTGGATGTCATTAGCCAATCTTCAATTACAGTTCCTTCTATCTTGCTTTCCAGGGTAAATGATATATCTTCACTTGACAATTTGTCATATTCAGTTATTTTGCTGTCCCTTGACACTTTTGGGGTAATTTTGCTTTCAGCATTATGGACTTCATATATAATAATTTGTCCAGTATCCTTATCTTTAATTTCCACAATACCGCTTTTTGTTTTCCCGGTAATCCAATTCAGTCCATCCGTTTCCTTTTCGTCTAGCCAACCGGCAAGAGTATAAGTGTCTCCTTTTATAATAGCAGCACCATTAATTTCATATATATCACCTTTACCGGGTGTTGTATCGGTTACCATAGTATCACGAGGTGACTCTATACCATCTCGCATTACTAAACATTGGACAGTAAAACTTTTACCTCCTGCCATTGATTTCGACATATCACCCAACTTCAATGTAGGAGGTATTCTAGACTTAAATTCAGAATTATTTGAAAGCATCAACATTCTGAAAACAGGAACATCTTCAGTATTGGGTGTTATCTCAAAAAATAAATGTGACTTCCCTTTTGAAATAAGAACATTTGTATTTCTTGGTGTTTCCGGATGACGTAAAATAGCATTTAATAGTTTGTACAAATTAAAGGTTCGTGCAACATCTTCACTTATTATAATTAATTTTAGATGTTCATAATTAGGCCTACGACCTTTCATATTTTTAGATTTTCTTAAAATATCCGAAACACTGCTTCCCTGAACTATTATATTGCCATATGCAGATTTTTGCGATGCGCTTCCTTTTTCACCGCCACCTATACCTTTGGGATTAACATACTGCTGAGTTATGATAATAGAATCTTCACTATCCGAGCAGTCAAAAGCCAACCCTACAACAATAAGCCTTTCTTCAAGCTCAATCCTGTCCCAGCATCCGGTTAAAATACATAGAATAATTAAAAGGATAATTGATAATAAGATTTTACGTATTTTACGTTTTGTTTTCATCGTTTTTTAACACCTTTCCTTTATCTCCCTTTTTCCTTATAAGGGCGATAACGAATAATAATATGGGCACAACAACCGATGCAAACAATCCCATGTAACCCACAAGGTCTCCAAGCTTGAAAACTTCATCTAGATTCTGGGGTACAATTGCAATAATGTATATTATCGGATTAAAGACATATGCAAAAACACTGAAGTCCCTATTAAAAGTCTTGCCCATACCAAGACTTGCCATGTAATGGGACGCTACAAATGTAGAATACATTGCCAATATCCAGACTATAAGGAAGAAAACCTGAAAATTTTCAACAAACCCGCCTGAATACTCAATATAATTTACTAATGATGCCGTAGGCCATGTAAGCGTCTTTACTTCGTCTACTGTTAAAACACCAATTACAACAATGGATATAACTGTATAAAACAATATTGGAATACCAGTCCCAACTATTACAGCTTTAACAGCTTTCCCCGGTTCTTTCATAAAAGCGGTAAGTGTCATCATTATTTCAAAGCCGGTATAGACTAATATTGTTGCCTGTACTCCTTTAAGAACATTACTAAACCCTTTCCCAAGTATGGGACGTAAATTGTCTGGTTCAAAGTGTTGAAATCCTAATAGCATAATCCCGAAAAGCAAAATTGTAATAATTGGGAAATATAATTCAAAGGCTCGAACGATAGAATTTATACCACCTACCGTTAAATACGTCCCTACACAAATAAAAGCTATTATAACAATTTGTATAGGTGTCCTTATTAATAAATAAGTTCGAACAAGTTCCGACAACATGCGTGCTTCAAACCCGGAAATTAAAATATAGTATGCTATAGTTATCATGCTAAAGATTCGTCCTGTAAACTTGCCTACAATAATTTGGTTAAACTGAAAAAAGGTTTTACCGGGAAATCTCTGGCTAAGTTTTACCAGGATAATACCCAGAGTAATTGAAATCAGCCCGCCTATAATTACAGATAACCATATATCAGGAGAATTCATAATTCTTGCTGCCGGCC
>CAZEYH010000106.1:0-3718 GCA_964515895.1 uncultured Clostridiaceae bacterium
AAATCTGAATCCATAGTTGGAACTACTATTGATGCAACAGGTGGAATGCTTATTTAACTTTAAAGAAATATGCTGAATTTTGTGTTTGGCATATATGGGCTAAATTATCTCCTTCTTGACTAAAATTAACATAATAAATGTCAGGGAGGAGATAATTATATAGAAGCTTGTAATAAATTTCCCACAGTCACTAGACAAAAGGAGAAAAATTATATTTGAACGAGTCATATCAAACAAAGTTATTGATGGTAGATTAAGAATATATGATGTGATTAGAGCACATGATTACGTGAAAAGGTGATTTAAAGGCGCCACACTGCTATTATTGACACATGCAGTACTAAAAGCTATAATTTTAAATAATAAGGGTGGAACATATGATATAGTGAAAATAAAACATTACAGAATCTAATCGCATTAGTATAGGGGAGATCAAAATGTACCGTGTAATGATTGTAGAGGACGAAATGCTTGTTCGAATAGGTCTAAAAAGTATGCTCAATTGGGAACAGCTAGGCATGACAGTAATCGCCGATGTTGCCAATGGCAAGGAAGCATTGGAAGTCTATGCCACTCAACGTCCTGACATCTTAATTACAGACTTGCGAATGCCGGTAATGGATGGTTTAACATTGATTCGGAAAATTCGGGAACAGGACAAGCAGTTACTAATTATCATATTAACATGCCTTGATGAATTTTCACTTGTTCAAGAAGCACTTTCTCTTGGTGTATCAAACTATATACTCAAACTAACGATGAGTCCGGAGGAGATAGAACAGATTCTTATAAAATGTCGTGAAACACTAGATAAACGACGTGAAACCAGTATTTTTGAAACTCAGTGGATAGATAGAAATTTGATTAAGGGACAAATGCTAGATGATTTTTTATTATACCAAAGCTTGCCTGTTGATGCTTTTGCTTCTTTTGTAGAACATTCTCGCATGCGTCTGTCCGAAGTAAACCTCTGTCTTGTTATAATGCAGTTATCTGACTATGAATCTCTTATTAAAGAACATGGAGATACTCGTGGTCGTAAATTTTGCAACTTTCTATTAGGTGTTCTAGATAAAATATTTGCAGATTATAACCGTGGCGAGGCCTATTGTGATTACAAGTCAGAATATATCTTACTTTTTAGTTTTGAGGATGTAGAACATACAAGGATTCCATCTCTGCTTGATGAAATCTTATATGCTGTTAAAGATGCAATTACCCGTTTTATAGGTGTAGATGTGTGCTTTGGTGTTAGTTCGATTCAAAATGGCTATCACTACCTTCCTAAGCTTCGCATTGAGGCATTGGAAGCACTTGAGCAAAACATGAAAAATACCTTTCCTCAGAAGATAGACGCAGCGTTATCTTATATGGATACACATTATCAAGATGATATTTCTCTTGAAACAGTAGCGGATTATGTAGGAGTAACACCAAACTATTTGAGTTACCTTTTCACACATACTGTTGGTCAATCGTTTACAGATACTATTAATAAAATCCGTATTGAGCATGCTAAAATATTACTTTCAGATCATAGCAAAACAGTTTACATGGTTGGCGAACAAGTAGGGTTTACTAATACCACATATTTTATACGTGTATTTAAAAAACATACAGGTATGACTCCTAATGAATACAGAAACAATTTGAAGAGGTGAACTGCGTGAAACAACACTTATTATCGGTACAACTTAAACAATTTTTTGGCAGCATACGTATACGATTTATATGTTATTTTATAATAGGAATGATTATAACACTTACATTGTCATCTTCATTAAGTTACCGCACAACGCATTCGGTGATAGAGCGTATCAATCGTCGAAACTCTAAAGCTGAATTTATGCAGATTGCTACAGCCTTAAATAGTTTATATGAAAATCTTAACAGGCAGATGAGTATGCTTATTTATGCACCTTCAATTAAATCACTGCTCAATTATGCTAATTATTCCGATGATGTGGATATGATTCATTCAATCAATGATTTTGCTCATGTGGTTAATATATGCTCTTAAATTTCCCATATATGCATTCTGTTTATCTGTTCTTTGATGAAGGGCATACTCTTTGTTTTACTGCTAAAAATGTACGTTATTTTTTCTATCCATGGGATCCTCAAAAATCAGAACAAGTAACTGCAATGCTCGAAAAAGCTGTAAGAAGGCTTACACTTCACAGTGGTTTATCCACTGCAGATTATCAACTTTACTCAGTAACGGATACACCAATACCTATTGTTAGTGCAGTAAAAAAAATAACCGGTGGTACGCTTGTAATTAATCTGGAAGAAAAGGAAATTGATATGCTTTATAGTGGAATAGCATCTAATTCCAGTTGCATTATCCGTCTCGTTGATGAAAATGGAATTATTTTTTCTTCTGGCAACAAGGCAGAAATAGGAACTGCCTATAAACAGTTTCCCTATATAAAAATTGATGCACCAGGTGAAATATCCTATAGCAAAGAGGAGAAGCGTTTGCTTCTTTGGTATCCTGTTTTGTCATCCGGTGGCCTTATTATTACTAATGAAGTACTGCTTGATGAATATTGGAGTGATCTATCACTAATTCAAAGAACGCTATTCTTTATGTTCTTTTTAGGTCTTAGCATCACCTGCTTATCTTTTTTCATGTGGATGAAAAAAGTGTTTTCACCGTTGAATAAGCTAAAAGAAGGTATGCAACGTGCCGGTGCTGGTTATTATGATCATTTATTGGCTGTTAATGGAAACAACGAGATTTCAACTTTGGTACTGCATTACAACGAAATGCTTACAAACCTGAAGATGTTAACTGAACACAATAAAATTATAGAGCAAGAACGACGAAAAAGCGAATTAAATGCTTTACGTAACCAGATTAATCCGCACTTTTTATTTAACACATTGAACACAATAAAATGGATGGCAATTGTAGCTGATGTAAAACCTATTGCTAAATCAGTTACTGCCCTTGGAAACATTATTGCGCCCATGTTTAAAACAGACAATCCTATGTGCAGTTTGCAAGAAGAAATACAAATGCTTGAGCATTATCTGCATATTATGAATATACGCTACGGTGGAGGTATTATATTTGAGACTCAAATTGAAGAAGGGCTTGAAAATGTACAGTTGTTGCGTTTCATTCTCCAACCGATGATAGAGAATGCCATTGTACATGGATTTAAAGGAAACGGAAATCAAGGAACTATACTATTAAAAGCTTACACAAAAGGTGATTTTATGTATATATGCATATCAGATAATGGTGTCGGTATGCCTGAAGAAGAATTAAAGCGCCTTAATAGTTTGCTATACAACGGAGGGGAAACTAAAGGTATAGGAATAGCGAATACAAGCCGCCGTATATTTCTTCATTATGGTTTACCTTATGGCATTAAATTGGAGCATGCTGAGAATGGGGGATTCTGTGTAGTTCTCACATTACCTATTATCTTAAAATAATAATATATATCGTATATTTGTATGATATAGTTATTTGTGAAAGCAAACAAATCGTATTATTCATCAATAAATTGTAGATACTTGATATTTACTATCACTACATCCAACTATATAATATTAAATATAGCATGGTTTATACTATATGTGATATTGAAAAACAAAATGCAATAAAGGTTGGTATATATGAATTTACATTTAAGTAAGAAAAACAGTAAAGCAGTAAAAAAACTAAATCCCTATGGTTTAAAACTTTTTTTATTAGCACTTC
>CAZEYH010000106.1:3818-7915 GCA_964515895.1 uncultured Clostridiaceae bacterium
AAAGCAGTAAAAAAACTAAATCCCTATGGTTTAAAACTTTTTTTATTAGCACTTCCATTTGTTGTATTTGTATTTATGTTTAGATATGTGCCTCTTTTAGGTTGGTCTCTTGCTTTCTTCAATTACAAACCCGGTTTATCCTTTGATAAAATGCAGTTTGTTGGATTAAAGTATTTCAAACTGATAGGATTTTATAAGGAAGATGTTATAAATGCATTAATTAATACTTTGGTAATGAGTGGATTATCTTTACTTACATCGCCTTTACCTGTAATATTTGCAATTCTATTAACAGAACTTCGTTCATCCAAGTTTAGAAAGGTTTTACAGACTACAGTTACGCTGCCTCATTTTGTAAGTTGGGTAATAGTTTATTCCCTTTGTTTTGGATTGTTTTCGAGCAATGGGCTTGTTAATAATGTGCTATTGAATATTGGCTCTGATAAGCAAATTAATCTTTTAGCAAATCCGGATACAGTGTGGCGATTTATGTTATGCCTCGGAATTTGGAAAGGTTTGGGTTGGGATTCTATCATATATCTTGCAGCAATATCCAGTATTGAACAATCACTTTATGAAGCAGCTAAAATAGATGGTGCAGGACGTTTTCGCTGCATTTGGCATATTATGATACCCGGAATCATGCCAACTTTTATTGTACTGCTCCTTCTCCAAATAAGTAATATCTTATCTGCGGGGTTCGAAAAATATTTTGCATTTAACAATGTAATGCTTGCAGAAAAACTTGAAGTTTTGGAAATGTATATTTATCGGATAGGAATAGGAACACAGGATTACTCATTTGCAACTGCTGTAGGTATAATCAAATCAGCAGTCAGTTTGACTCTACTATTTTCTGTAAACAGCTTGGCAAAACATGTAAGGGGTGAATCGTTAATATGAAAAAAAATGTTTCTATCGGCTCTATTGTATTTGATGTAATTAACTTTATTGTGCTAACTATATTTGGTTTTCTTTGTTTTTATCCGTTTTATTATATGATAATATATTCACTTAGTGATCCTGTGGAAGCTACAAAGGGAGTAACTTTATTTCCAAGTGGGTTTACATTAAAAAATTATTGGGCTGTTATACATCTTGAGGAAATTCCTCTGGCAACTGTAGTTTCTATATTCAGGACATTATTAGCCGCAGGTATAACTATAAGCTGTTCGAGCTTTTTAGGTTATCTTGTAACAAAGAAAGAGATGTATTTCCGAAAATTTATTTATCGTTACGTAGTAGCGACCATGTATGTGGGCGGAGGTCTTATTCCTACTTATTTAACTTTGAGAGCATACGGACTGCGCAATACATTTTTTGTTTATATTATACCAGGAGCAATATCAGCTTATTATGTTGTTTTAACCAAGACCTTTTTTGAACAGATTCCGGAATCCCTTGAGGAATCAGCTATGCTGGAAGGCGCAGGTATCCTAACATGCTGGGCGCGTATTGTTATGCCGTTGTCAAAGCCAATTCTTGCGACAATTGCAGTATTTTCACTGGTTGCTGAATGGAATTACTGGTTTGACTCACATATTTATATTACTAATAAAAAATTATATACTCTGCAATATGTTTTGTATTTATATAATCAGAAGGCGCAAAGTGTTGCGGACGCACTAAAAACAAATCCTATTCTTTCGAAGGATGCTATGGAAATCACACCGGCTACAGTTAGAATGACAATTACAGCTGTTGTCACAATTCCTATATTATTGGTATATCCATTTATGCAGCGTTATTTTGTTAAGGGAATGATGATAGGTGCCATTAAGGGATAGCAATTTCAAAATTAAAGTGCGGCTATATTGCTTAAAATTCTTGTTAAAAGAGTTTAAGCATATATGAATAAATCAAATATATGTAATGAAAGGAGAAATAATATGAAAAAGTTAAAGAGAACAATTGTAATCATCATGTGTGTACTGCTTATCTTTTCTGTTTTTTCAGGTTGCAATACCCAAAAAGGTAATGATGGCAATTCGTCTGCAGGTACAACAGAGCCAGACACAGGGAAAAATGGAGACCAAGAAGTGATAGAGCTGGATTTTATGTATGTTGGGGGTTGGCCCGGCTCTGGAACTGAGGATACTGCTATTCTAAAGAAAATTGAAGAACTAACAGGTGTTCGCATAAAGTATTCATTTGCTGATGCTGAGAAGAAGAAGGTTATTTTTGCAGGTGGCGATACAACCGACTGTCTGGTGATTGGTAGTCAAAATGATATACTACCGGCAATTCAAGGAAATCTTATATTGCCGCTTACAAAGTTGATTGACGAGCATGGGCCAAATGTGAAAAAGTATTTCCCTGAACGCTTAAAGATGGCTAAAGATTTTTTAAGTGACGGTTCCGGTGAAGTTTATGTTCTTCCAATTCATGCTGGAAGCGAGGGAAGACCTGGGTCAATATATCATTCAATTTATTTGACGCGCTGGGATTATTATAAGGAACTTGGATGCCCCGAAATCAAAGGCATTGACGATTACCTCGATTTGCTGGTGAAGATGGTAAATGCACATCCTAAAACTGATGAAGGGAACCCGGTTTATGGAATCAGTTTTTGGGCTAATGACATATGGAATTTTTCTGTTCGTTTTAATTATACCTATGGTTATTATCATTCAAATGATCATATTGTAACACGTATATCAGATGGTAAAATGGTTTACAACTTTACCGATGAAGATAGCCCATATTGGCAAGCTGCTGAACTATATAATAAAGCTTACCGTTTAGGAATTTTAGATCCTGATAGCTTTACACAAAAGAACGCGGATTTCAGAGCTAAAGTAGATATGGGACAAATTCTTACTCCGGTTTATGATAATTACTGTGACACATTTGAAAAAAGAATGTTGGAAAACGATCCCAAATCCGTTAAAGGTTTTCAGGTAATTCCTGTTGAAGGGACAACTTATTGGGCAGACTCAGTTTACAAAGGAGGTTGGAATGCGTGCTTTATAAGTATTCCTAAAACTTGTAAGAGCCCGAAACATGTAATGAAGGTTATTAATTTACTTTCGGATTATGATGGTGCAAGATTGGCATATAGCGGGATTAAAGGTGAACATTGGGATATTATTGATGGAAAGCCTGCATTAAAAGATGAAGTAGTTAAAATGTATATGGACAACTCAGAGGAATCCAAAGAAAAGCTTGATAAAATTGGATTTGGACATTTTCAATCAACACTGCAAACTTTAACAGCAGCAGGAATGGCTGATATTTGTCCTGACGGTGGACTTGTTAACTTATTTATGAGTCCGGATATTTACAAATTATCCAATAAGCCTGTTGATACAGACTTCTCCAACTATTATGGTGCCGAATATCCAATGGGGGTATTTGCAAAGAAAATAGAGGAGGGTACTATATTCACACATGATAATGATGTATTTGACCTGCGTGTTGTAACAGGTATGGGGACCGCACCGGAAGATATAGCACGTATTGATGTGAAACTTAATGATATGGCATTAAAAGCTATTCCTAAAATCGTTATGGCAAAAAGTGAAGATGAATTCAAACAGTTGAAATCTGAAACCATCAATAAATTTAATGAATCAGGTGCTGTTGAATCCAGAGCATGGTGGCAGGCACGTCACGATGAACTTACAAAAATATTTGTTGGTAAATAAACATGGACTAACAAAGAAACTAAGGATAGAAGAAACTGAGGATAAAAGGGGTTCATTTTTTGACGAACCCCTTTTATCTTTTTTAGCGTATAGTAATTTATAAAAAACCTAATATTTGGGAATTAAATTACTATACGCCGGGGTTTGGAAAGGGGAATCCCCTTTCCCGTTTTAAGGAGGGTGCTCAGGATTCTGCAATAAATATGATATGGCAGAATCCGTCGAAGGGAACCATAGGGTTCCCTAGCGAACAAGAAAATTTGCTTCGATGTTCAAGTTATGAGCGAAGTGAATTTTCTTGAAATATTACCGTTAAATATAAACTTGATTTATATATTTATTAGTATAAAATTAATGCAGAGAAGGAGAAAACAGTGATATTGCAGAAAAATAAGCGAAAGGTTGTGTTATTATAATGAAACTTCAAATATTTAGTGAAAATGATTGGGT
>CAZEYH010000107.1:0-7812 GCA_964515895.1 uncultured Clostridiaceae bacterium
AACAGGATTTGCTCCATACGGTTGTCTTAAATCAATTAGCAAATAAAAGACAAGGCACACAATCTGCAAAAACCAGAAGCGAAGTAAGAGGTGGAGGCAGGAAACCGTGGAGACAAAAGGGTACGGGAAGAGCAAGGCATGGAAGTATTAGGTCACCTATATGGGTAAAAGGAGGAGTAGCTTTTGCTCCCAAACCCAGAAGCTATAAATATACGCTGCCTAAAAAGGTTAGAAGACAAGCGTTGAAGTCAGCTTTAACTTTGAAAGTAGACGGAGATAATATAATTGTACTTGATGATTTAAGTTTTAACCAGATTAAAACAAAGCAAATGGTTAATGTACTAAACAATTTAAAGTTGGACACTAGTGCTTTAGTAGTATTAGAGGGTAAGAATGACAATGTAGAAAAATCTGCAAGGAATATACCAAATATTAAGACTGCATTTGTAAATACCATTAATGTTTATGACATTCTTAAGTATGATAAGTTTATTATAACTAAAAATGCAGTGAAAAAAGTTGAGGAGGTGTACGTATAATGAAATTTTCAGAAGATATTATTATTAGGCCTCATATTACTGAAAAAACATACCAAGAAGCTGCAGAGGGAAAGTACACCTTTATGGTAGATTCAAGGGCCAATAAAACTGAGATAAAAAAAGCAATTGAAACACTCTTTCAGGTTAAGGTTCTGAAAGTAAACACCATCAATTATATAGGCAAAACTAAGAGAATGGGAGTTCATGAAGGAAAACGACCTAATTGGAAGAAAGCTATAATAACAATAGATACAGATCCACAGCCTGAAGCATACCTAACGAAAGGTGGAAAACTGGTTGCAAGTGGTAAAAAATACAAAACCGGTATCGATGAATTTGGAGTTGTGGAGTAGAATAGTAGTTGTTGAAGGAGTGAGAATGTAATGGCAATAAAGAAGTTTAAATCTACCTCACCTGGTAGAAGATTTATGACGGCTTTAACTTTTGAAGATATTACAAAAAACAAACCGGAAAAATCTTTATTGACTCATAAGGTTAAGAGTGGCGGAAGGAACGAAAATGGAAGAATAACTGTACGCCATAGGGGAGGCGGAACAAAAAGAAAATATAGGTTGATAGACTTTAAGAGAGATAAGGATGGAGTACCTGCAAGAGTTGCAGCTATAGAATATGATCCTAATAGGACTGCTAATATAGCATTACTTCATTACGCAGATGGTGAAAAGAGATATATACTTGCACCGACTAACATTAAAGTAGGGGATATTATAGAATCAGGTGAACATGCAGATATTAAGCATGGCAATACACTCCCTCTTATAAATATACCAATAGGATCATTAATTCATAGTATTGAATTGAAGCCTGGTAAAGGAGGACAGCTTGTTAGAGCAGCGGGGACATATGCACAACTAATGGCAAAAGAAGGCAAATATGCCCAAGTACGTCTTCCTTCGGGAGAAGTTCGAATGGTAAATATTCTTTGTAAAGCAACTATTGGTCAAGTAGGCAATATTGAGCATGAAAATGTATCTATAGGAAAAGCGGGTAGAAATCGTTGGCTTGGTAAAAGACCAACAGTACGTGGTTCGGCAATGAATCCTGTAGATCATCCTCATGGTGGTGGTGAAGGTAGATCTCCTATAGGTATGCCCTCTCCTGTTACTCCCTGGGGTAAGCCTACATTGGGATATAAGACAAGAAAGAAAAAGAAGAAGTCAGATCAGTATATTGTTAAGAAAAGATAGACCTGAAAATTTATGGGTAGAAATTGGATTAGGAAAGGAGGACTGAACTTATTAATGAGCAGATCATTGAAAAAAGGGCCTTTTGCAGACCCAAAGCTTTTAAAAAAAATAGAAAATATGAATTCAAAAAATGAAAAAAAGGTTGTTAAAACATGGTCAAGAGCTTCGACTATCTTTCCTCAAATGGTAGGACATACAATAGCAGTTCATGATGGGCGAAAACATGTACCAATTTATATAACAGAGGATATGGTAGGACATAAACTTGGGGAATTTGCACCTACCAGAACTTTTAGAGGACATGGACATCATACTGAAAGGTCGACTGCTCTTAAGTAATTGAAACAGCATGTTTAGAAAGGAGGAGTTCTGTTTGGCTAAGAAAGTTATGTCAAGAGATGAACTAACAAAACAAAGGTATAAACTGGCGGAAAAAAAGCCTACACATAGAAAATCTAACAGGCCTGCTATCCTTACAAAGAACGAAAAGAAAAAATTGGGAATAGGTAAGGATGAAGGAAGAGCAACACTTCGATATGCAAGGATATCCTCGAGTAAGGTAAAAATTGTTATTGATTTAATTAGAGGAAAGGATTTAGATGAAGCATATGCAATTATTAAGTATACTCCGAAAGCTGCATCTGAAATACTTATTAAATTGCTAAAATCAGCAGAAGCTAATGCAGTTAACAATAATGATTTAGACAGGGATAAGTTGTATATTGCAGAGGTTTATGCGAATCAAGGTCCTACACTAAAAAGGATTAGACCAAGAGCAAGAGGAAGTGCTAGCAGAATAAGAAAGAGGACTAGTCATATAACATTGGTTTTAAGAGAACGAGAATAAGGGTAAGGAGGTTGAATAATGGGACAAAAAGTTAACCCTCATGGGCTTAGGATAGGTATAATTAAAGATTGGGATACGAAATGGTATGCTAATGATAAAGATTTTAGCGACTTACTTGTAGAAGATGTTAAAATTAGGGAGCATATTAAGAATAAGTTATACGCAGCAGGAATTTCTAGAATTGAAATTGAACGTTTTGCAAACAAAGTTAGAATTAATGTAAATACTGCAAAACCCGGATTGGTTATAGGAAAAGGTGGTACAGGTATAGAAGAATTACGTAAAGAATTAGAGAAGTTAACTAATAGAAGTATATTGATAAATATTTCAGAAATAAAAGTGCCTGAATTAGATGCACAATTGGTAGCAGAGAATATTGCATCTCAATTGGAAAGAAGAATTTCATTCAGACGTGCGATGAAACAAGCAATGTCAAGAACTATGAAATCAGGTGCAAAGGGGATAAAAACAAGTGTCAGTGGAAGGCTTGGCGGAGCTGAAATAGCAAGAACAGAACATTATCATGAAGGAACGATACCTTTACAGACTTTAAGAGCAGATATAGATTACGGTTTTGCAGAAGCAAATACCACTTATGGGAAAATAGGAGTTAAGGTATGGATTTACAAAGGAGAAGTTCTCCCGGTTAAGAAAGCTAAAAAAGGGGAAGGTGGAGAGCGCTGATGTTAATGCCTAAAAGAGTAAAATACAGAAAAGTACAGAGAGGAAAAATGAAAGGTATTGCTACTAGAGGAAATCTTATCACCAATGGTGAGTATGGGCTCAAGGCAATGGAACCGGCATGGATTACCAGTAATCAAATAGAATCTGCTAGGGTAGCATTAACTCGTTTTATCAAAAGAGGAGGACAGGTGTGGATTAAGATATTTCCAGACAAACCTGTAACATCGAAACCGGCAGAGACTCGTATGGGAAGTGGAAAGGGAGCTCCGGAGTACTGGGTAGCGGTAGTAAAACCTGGTAGAATATTATTTGAAATTGCGGGAGTGCCAGAAGATGTGGCTCGTGAAGCATTGAGACTTGCTGCACATAAGCTTCCTATAAAGTGTAAATTTGTTATCCGCGGTCAGGAAATGGGTGGTGAAGCAAATGAAAGCTAGTGAAATTAGAGAAAAAACAGAACAGGAATTAAATGAGGAATTACGGGAACTAAAATCGGAATTATTTAAATTACGTTTTCAGCATGCTACAAACCAACTTGACAACCCTATGAAGTTAAGGGATGTCAAGAAGTCGATTGCAAGAGTGAAAACTGTAATTAGGGAAAGAGAATTGAATGGAAAAAGAATGTAAGGTTTTCGAGAGGAGGTAACTCAAGGTGTTGGCAGAAAAACAAAGAGCTAGTAGAAAAATTCGTATAGGAAAAGTTGTTAGCGATAAAATGGATAAGACAGTAGTAGTGGCAATTGAGAGAAGTATTAAACATCCTTTATATAAAAAGATTATGAAAAGAACACAGAAATTAAAAGCTCATGATGAAAACAATGAATGTAGAGAAGGAGATAGGGTAAAAATTATGGAAACCCGCCCATTAAGCAAGGAAAAAAGATGGCGTGTAGTTGAAATAGTAGAGAAAGCACGTTAGACCTAAAGGAAGGAGGCATTAAAATGATCCAAAATCTAACAATGCTAAAATCAGCAGATAACACTGGTGCAAAGGAAATGATGTGCATTAAGGTACTTGGTGGATCAAAAAGAAGGTACGCCAACATAGGTGATGTTGTAGTTGCAACTGTTAAAAATGCAACACCGGGAGGCGTTGTAAAGAAGGGCGAAATTGTGAAATGTGTTATTGTACGTTCTAAAAAAGGTATGAGAAGGCCGGATGGTTCATATATAAAATTTGATGAAAATGCAGGGGTAATTATAAGAGATGATAATAACCCAATGGGAACCAGAATTTTTGGACCAGTTGCAAGAGAATTAAGAGATAAGGATTTTATGAAAATACTATCCCTGGCGCCTGAAGTACTTTAAAAAAGGAGGCGACATAAGTTGAAAAATAAAGTGCATGTAAAAACCGGTGATAGAGTATATGTATTAACAGGAAAGAATAAAGGTAGAAAAGGAAAAGTTCTTAGAGTTTATCCTTCTACCGGAAGGGTTACTGTTGAAAATGTAAATATTGTCAAAAAGCATACAAAACCTAGGACTGCATTCCAACAAGGTGGTATTATTGATAAGGAAGCTCCAATAGATAGTTCAAATGTAATGCTTATATGTCCAAGATGCAATAAGCCTACAAAAATTTCAAGGCTTGTATTGGAAAACGGGCAAAAGGCAAGAATATGTAAAAAATGTAGTGAAGTAATAGACATAATAAAGGAAGCAAAGCAGGATAATTAGGATTTATGCCTGAAAGGAGGTTGAAGTAATGAATAGACTTAAAGAAAAATATCTTAATGAGGTAGTTCCTAGCTTACAGGCCAGTTTTAAATATAAGAATCCCATGCAGGTACCGAAATTAGAGAAAGTAATTATTAACATGGGAGTGGGAGAAGCCAAAGAAAATCCGAAAGCAATTGATGCAGCAGTGAATGATTTAGCTACAATATCAGGTCAGAAACCTATTGTTACAAAAGCAAAGAAGTCAGTTGCAGCATTTAAAGTGAGAGAAGGAATGAACATTGGATGTAAGGTAACACTACGTGGTGACAGAATGTACGAGTTTGTAGATAAGTTATTTAATGTTGCTTTACCACGTGTTAGAGACTTTAGAGGAGTACGCGCAAATTCTTTTGACGGAAGAGGTAATTATTCTCTCGGAATACGTGAACAATTGATATTTCCGGAAATAAATTATGATGAAATAGACAAAATCCGGGGAATGGATATAGCTTTCGTTACTACAGCTGAAACTGATGAAGAAGCAAAAGAGTTATTAAAGTTATTAGGAATGCCATTTAGCCATAGTTAAAAAGGAGGGAATATTGCGTGGCAAAGAAATCTATGATAATGAAGCAACAGAGGAAGCCCAAATTTAGTACTCGAGCATATAATAGATGCAAACTATGCGGAAGGCCTCGTGCATATATAAGAAAATATGGTATATGCCGTATTTGTTTTAGGGAATTAGCCTATAGGGGACAGATTCCCGGTGTGAAAAAGTCGAGCTGGTAGGGCGAATCTTGAGAAGAAGGAGGTTATAGCATATGCAGACAACAGACGCTATTGCCGATATGTTAACAAGGATAAGGAATGCTAACAGTGCAAAGCATGAAACAGTAGACATACCGGCTTCAAATATAAAAAGAGAGATAGCAAAGATATTACGTGAAGAAGGTTATATCAGAAATTACGAAATAATAGAAGATGGAAAGCAGGGCATAATCAGAATTAGCCTAAAATACGCAGCAAATAAAAAGAATATTATAAGTGGTATAAAAAGAATAAGCAAGCCGGGTTTAAGAGTATACGCTAATAAGGATGAAATACCAAAGGTGCTTGGAGGCTTGGGAATAGCTATCATATCTACATCGAAAGGAATTATGACCGATAAGAATGCAAGAAATGTAGGTATAGGTGGCGAAGTACTTGCTTTTATTTGGTAAAGAACAGGAGGTACAAATATGTCAAGAATTGGGAGAACTCCGGTAGAGATACCTAATGATGTTAACATAAGCGTTAACAATGACAATATAGTTACTGTTAAAGGGCCAAAAGGGACTTTGACAAAAGAATTTCATAAAGATATGATAATAGAAGTAGAAGATGGGCAAATAGTAATTAAAAGACAATCGGATAACAAATCTAGTAAGGCACTTCATGGTTTAACTAGGAGCCTTATTAATAATATGGTAATAGGTGTAACAAAAGGTTTTGAAAAAGCATTGGATATCAGCGGTGTTGGTTACAGGGCTCAGAAACAAGGGAATAAAATTGTAATTAACCTTGGATATTCTCCTCCTGTAGAAATTGAGGAACCGGAAGGTATTACTATTGATGTTCCTGCACCAAATAAAATTATCGTAAAGGGCTGTGATAAGCAATTAGTTGGTGAATATGCAGCAATAATAAGAAGTAAAAGGAAGCCGTCTGCTTATCTCTCGAATAATGCTATTAAAGGTATTAAATATGAAAACGAAGTAGTCCGTACAAAAGTGGGTAAAGCAGGAGCAAAATAATAGCTAGATACAAGTACAGGAGGGAGTTGAAAAAAATGATAAAAAAAATTAGTAAGAATAAAGATAGAAAAAGGAAACATTTAAGAGTTCGTAAGAAAATTTCAGGGACACCTGAAAGACCAAGATTAAATGTTTTTAGAAGCTTGAAGCATATTTATGCTCAAATCATTGATGATACTACCGGAAATACCCTTGTTGCAGCATCAACTCTTGATCCAATGTTGAAAGATAAAGTTCAACATGGCGCAAATAAAGAAGCAGCAAAAGCTGTAGGTAAGCTTATTGGAGAAAAAGCTCTGGAAAAGGGTATAAATAAGGTTATATTTGATCGCGGAGGTTATATATATCATGGAAGAATCAAAGAACTTGCTGAAGGAGCAAGAGAAGCAGGACTGGATTTTTAGAAGGAGGGGAACAATTTGCAACAAAATAATCCAAATGTATTAGAGCTTAAAGAAAAGGTTGTTAATATCAGCAGAGTTGCCAAAGTAGTAAAAGGCGGAAGAAACTTTCGTTTTAGTGCTCTTGTTGTTGTTGGAGATGAAAATGGTCAGGTTGGTGCAGGATTAGGTAAAGCTACTGAAATACCTGATGCAATAAAAAAGGGAATCGAAGATGCCAAAAAGAATATGATAAAAGTACCTATTGTTGAGACAACAATTCCTCATGAGGTTTTGGGTGAATTCGGAGCCGGTAAAGTTTTATTAAAGCCTGCCAGTGCCGGTAGTGGAGTTATAGCCGGAGGTCCTGTAAGAGCTGTTCTTGAATTGGCAGGGATAAGAGACATAAGAACAAAATCTTTAGGCTCTAATAATCCGATAAACATGGTTAGAGCAACGGTTGAAGGTCTTGCACAATTAAAAACATTAGAGGAAGTTGCAAAACTCCGTGGTAAGACTGTAGAAGAAATACTAAGCTAGGAGGGAGTTTTAGTGGCAAAGTTAAAAGTAACTTTAAAGAGAAGCACAAGCAATATAAAAGAAGATCAAGTGGCAACGATAAAAGCCCTCGGATTGAAAAAAATCGGCAGTTACGTAGAACATGAAGATACACCACAAATAAGAGGTATGATA
>CAZEYH010000108.1:0-1595 GCA_964515895.1 uncultured Clostridiaceae bacterium
ATTAAAAGGCTCTACAGCAGCTTCACTTATGCTCCTTACCAATATTTTCTTCACTCAAATTTTATGCACCCACTTGTCATTAAGAAATTGCAACTTATATTTTATGCTTGTATCAACTTATATTTTATAACTTGGATCTTTGCACTAAAATTTTTATCCCTAAGGTATTAGTCTAATCCCAGTACTCTTCTCAGACGCAATTCAACATCAGCGATTATAGATGGTGGAGCGCAACCTAAAGGTTTAATTAACCTGCTAGTTGATATCGACCTTATATCTTCGGTTTTAATGTAACTCATCCTATCCAGTCCACTTTCTTGGGGTTTCAAAGCTACATGAGTTAAGAATCCCTTATATTTACTTGTTAATGGACATATAATTACAAGTTCCAAACCGGTATTATTAAACTCTTCAACAGAAATAACCATTGCAGGCCTGATTCCTGCTTGCTCTCTGCCCTGTATCGGATCAAGGCTGACAAGCCAAATTTCACCACGTTTCATTTTCCGTGTCCTCCAGATCGTCAGCTAATGTATTGTCCCATATTGCCCTCTCTTCAATCTCTTCTGACCAGTTATTGGAGTCAGCTTTGTAACTGGCAACTGTCTCATTAAGGTGAGTAAAGAATTTCCTTTTCTTGAATTCTTCAAGAGCTTGTTCAATAATTTTTTGCATGGTTTTATTTTCAGCTTCAGCAATTTTTTTGAGTTCAGAATATATTTCCAAACTTATTCTAATAGTCGTGGTGTTGCTCATAAAAAACAGCTCCTTTAAAATCATCAATATGTCTACATATTAGTATACAATTATGTAGACATATTTGCAACCAAATTTAAATAGATTCAAACAATTCTTTTACTTCACATTTAAGTCCATCAAAATTGAAAGATTCTGCAGTTTCACCGATACTATACGACTTCATGTTATCAATATTGTAATCTAAAAACTTATAGATATAAACACATTTATTCTTGATATCAATAATCCAATACTCTTTTACACCAGACAACATATAGGTATTTAGCTTATCTACCATGTCCTTGCTTCTGGTGCTAGGAGAAAGGATTTCTACAACTAGAGTGGGTATTCCCATATACCGGCCTTTTTCATTTATTGTAGTTTTGTAATCACATGCGACAGTAATATCCGGCTGCATTACATCAGGATCTGATATACCTTTCTTATAAAAGTGAACATCAAAAGGCGGTAGATACACTTTACATGGCTTATCCTTAAAATAATCATTAAAATTTATATGCAAGTACCCCAACATATCTTGATGAAAACTAGACGGTGATGTAAGCAAGTAGATTTCACCATTAATAAACTCCATCCTTAGAGTAGAATTTTCATAAATCTGCATAAATTCACTATAAGATACTTTTTTGCCTCCGTATACATAATCATGAGCATTTTCCCTAACTGTAAAATAAGCTTCGATATCTGTAATATAGGGTGTTAGCCGGGCAATTTTCTTATTGTTTTTTGTGATAACAACCTCCTTTTTATCTATAGTCATATCAAGGTATTTTCCTAAATTCCGCTTTAGTTCCGTAGCTGTAATTACTGAACCTTCTGAGTATTTGTTCAAAAAA
>CAZEYH010000108.1:1695-7781 GCA_964515895.1 uncultured Clostridiaceae bacterium
AAAAGGCTTTATTTTTATTTCATTTTAATGTATAATGTTTGCATGAATGAATTTTACAGAAATTGAGTAGTAAGGTAGAATGGCTTTTATATTTTTAAGGGCTTTATTTTAAAAGCTTTTTAAGCTTATTAAAGCTCATTAAAGGCTTATTAAAAATTTATTAAAACTTATTATTTATTAGTATGGAAGGATGGTAGGTAAATATGGCTAAATTTATTTTCTTAGGGCTATTCATTGTTTTAATGATAGCTGTCGGTATTTACAGTAGAAAAAAAGTAACTGATATGGATGATTTTCTTCTAGGTGGCAGAAAAATGGGACCTTGGATTACTGCATTTGCATATGGGACAACATATTTTTCAGCAGTAATCTTTATAGGTTATGCCGGACGTATAGGCTGGAATTTTGGTATAGCTTCTACATGGATAGGTATTGCAAACGCTTTAATAGGAGGTCTTCTTGCTTGGCTTGTTCTAGCAAAAAGAACCCGTAAGATGACTCATGAATTAAACGCCACAACTATGCCGGAGTTTTTCGAAAAAAGATACGATAGTAAAATAATGAAAATTGTAACGGCATCAATAATTTTTATTTTCCTAGTACCTTATACTGCTTCAGTATATCAAGGACTGGGTTATCTGTTTGAAAAAGCTTTTAATATACCTTTTGTATACTGCATGATGGCAATGGCCATTTTGACCGGAATATATCTAATGCTTGGTGGGTATGTTGCAACTGCAATGAATAATTTTATACAAGGCATAATAATGATTGTCGGTATCGTGCTAATGCTTTACTTTATAATATCTCATCCTGCTGTAGGAGGTTTGCAGGAGGGTGTATCAAAACTTAAATCAATAGATCCTAACCTTGCAAAACCATTTAGCGGTTCTCCTCTTGATTTGTTTTCACTCATAACACTGACAAGTCTTGGAACATGGGGATTGCCTCAAATGGTTCATAAATTCTACTCAATAAGGGATGATGATGCAATAAAAAAAGGTACAATAATAACAACACTTTTTGCTTTGTTAATTGCAGGAGGAGCTTATTTTGTAGGTTCTTTCGGAAGACTATTCTTTGTATATAATAATGCTCAAGCACCTGCAAACCCGGATATGGTAATGCCCATGATGTTGGAATGGGCTTTGCCTGAAGCTTTGTACGGTTTAATAATCATATTGGTATTATCTGCATCAATGTCAACCCTTTCTTCTCTTGTACTGGTTTCCGGTTCGGCTATAACAGTAGACCTTGTTAAAGGATTCTGGATGCCAAAAATCAGTAAGGAAAATCAAATGTTGTTAATGCGGATATTATGTGCTGTGTTTGTTGTGATTTCATTTATTGTTGCCATTACTCCAAATGCTATATTAACCCTTATGTCTTTTTCATGGGGTACTATATCCGGTGCTTTTATTGCTCCTTTCCTGTACGGATTATACTGGAAAGGTACTACTAGGGCAGGTGCCTGGGCAGGAATTATTTCCGGTTTTCTTTGCTCTGTAGGTGGAGCTGTAATATTTGGTATGAATGCTAAACTGGCACCCAATATTGGGGCAGTTGCAATGCTTGTATCATTAGCAGTTGTACCCATTGTGAGCTTCCTTACATCTAAGGAAGTTTCAAAAGAAGATGTATTGTTTGCAAAGAAAACAGTTCCTGCAACAGAGCGTGTTAAACAGAGTTATATGGTTAAGTAAGAGTTATATGAAAAGTAAAATTGATAGATTTTGAGGGAGCATTTTTTCTATGACCTATTATATTCCATAAGTGATATATGGGCTATGGACAGAAAATGCTCCCAATTTCAGAAAAAACAATTTACAAAGTGCTTTAAAAAGGTTACAATAGTATATAAAATTGTATTTTGGAGGTTAGTTGATGAAAAAATTGATGCTTGGTAACGAGGCGGTTGCCAGGGGGGCATATGAAGCAGGTGTTACTGTAGCTACAGCTTATCCCGGTACACCGAGTACTGAAATAACGGAAAATATTGCAAAATATGATGATATTTATTCAGAATGGTCACCAAATGAAAAGGTTGCGTTAGAGGTTGCTATCGGTGCTTCAATTGCAGGAGCCCGTTCTATATGTTCCATGAAGCATGTGGGTCTTAATGTTGCTGCAGATCCTCTTTTTACTGTCTCATATACAGGTGTAAACGGCGGTCTTGTTATTATGGTTGCAGATGATCCCGGAATGCACAGCTCACAAAATGAGCAGGACAGCAGATTTTATGCCAGATTTGCTAAGGTTCCCATGCTTGAGCCTGCTGATAGTTGGGAGTGTAAAGAATTTACCAAACAGGCATTTAAAATAAGTGAAGAATTTGACTGTCCGGTAATTATAAGGCTTACTACAAGAATCGCTCATTCTCAAAGCACTGTTGAATTATGTGATAGGGAAGATTACAAACTAAAAGAATACAAAAAGAATGCTACAAAATATGTAATGATGCCTGCTATGGCCAGAAAAAGGCATATTGAAGTTGAAAAGCGTATGGCAAAGACTAGAGATTTCAGTAATGAAACTGAACTGAACAGGATTGAGTGGGGAAGCAAAGATATAGGAATCATTACAAGCGGCATTGCTTATCAATATGCAAGAGAAGCTTTTGGAAATGTTTCTTATTTGAAACTGGGAATGGTGTACCCATTGCCTTTGGATTTGATACAGGAATTTGCAAAAGAAGTTAAAACCTTATATGTTATTGAAGAATTGGAACCCTTTATAGAGGATGAAATAAAAAAGTTAGGAATTAAAGTTATAGGGAAGGATATTTTGCCTGTAACAGGTGAGCTTAGTGCTAATTTATTAAGAGAAAAACTTTTAGGTGATACAATTAACGATAAAAAAGAATCATCTTTAGATGCACCTATCCCTGCAAGGCCTCCTGTTATGTGTCCGGGCTGTCCACACAGAGGAACGTTCTATGTCCTTAAAAAGCTCAAATTAACAGTAACAGGGGATATCGGTTGCTATACCCTTGGTTCACTTCCTCCATTAGAATCTATGGATATGAGTGTTTGTATGGGTGCAAGCATAGGAATGGCCCATGGAATAGAAAAAGCAAGAGGAAAGGAATATGGGGATAAGACAGTAGCAGTTATAGGCGATTCAACCTTTATACATTCAGGAATTACAGGGTTGATTGATATTGTTTATAATAAGGGGACCTCAACTGTTATTGTCCTAGATAACTCCATAACTGGCATGACAGGACATCAGCACAACCCTATGTCAGGATATACAATAAAAGGTGAGCCTACCAAGCAGGTAGACTTGGAATTGCTTGCAAAGGCTATTGGAATTGAAAGAGTAAAGATAGTAGACCCATATGATATTAAAGAATTTGAAAAGGTTGTAAAAGAAGAAACACAAGTAGATGAGCCTTCATTAATAGTAGCTCAAAGACCATGTGCATTATTAAAACATGTAAAACTTGAAGGTCCATTGAAAATTAATAAGGATAAATGCAAAGTATGCAGGATGTGCATGAGAATTGGATGTCCCG
The DNA here is from genome assembly GCA_964515895.1 of uncultured Clostridiaceae bacterium. Taxonomy (GTDB): domain Bacteria; phylum Bacillota; class Clostridia; order Acetivibrionales; family DUMC01; genus CAZEYH01. Next base: position 5,213 of record CAZEYH010000108.1, read on the forward strand.
CCATAGTTGATAACGGAGAATACATCGAAGTCAATGAGACTCTGTGTGTAGGTTGTGGTCTTTGTACCAAACTATGCAATTTTGATGCTTTTGAAAAGGCTGGTGATATAAATAATGGATAAGCTTAATATAATGATTGTAGGCGTTGGGGGACAGGGTTCTCTTTTAGCTAGCAGGATGATTGGTACTGCAGCCCTTAAAAAATCGTACGATGTAAAAGTCTCAGAAGTACATGGAATGTCACAGAGAGGCGGCAGCGTCGTAACTTATGTAAAGCTTGGAGAAAAGGTTAATTCTCCTCTTATTGAAAAAGGAGAAGCAGATATTATTATTTCTTTTGAAATGTTAGAAGCATTAAGGTGGTCAGATTATCTAAATAAAGAAGGAAAAATAATTGTAAATGACCAAAAAATAAACCCGATGCCTGTTATTACAGGTAAGGAAAAATATCCTGGAAATATACTTGGAAAAATAAAAACTGTATGTGATAATGTTATATGTATTAATGCTCTGGAAATAGCAAAAGAGTTAGGGAACACCAAAGTTGTAAATATAATTTTAATTGGGATACTGGCAAGATTATCTTCAATTGAAAAGGATGTTTGGTTAGAAACTTTAAAGGAAGTTGTTCCTCAACGATTTTACAGCATAAATGAAAAAGCTTTTGAGGCAGGATATAATATAGCAATATAGTGTAGAGGCAAGCAATATAGTGTAGAGATATAAATATAATACTATTAATTTAATATAGGCAGGGAGAGAAGTCGTATGGAATGCTGGAATAGGACTTACGAATGTATGTCTAGAGAAGAATTAAACAGAATACAAACTGAAAGATTAATTCATACAGTAAAAAGAGTATATCATAATGTACCTCATTATAGAGATAAAATGCAGAAGGCATGCATTGAGCCCGGAGATATTAGAACTCTCGATGATTTAAAAAAATTGCCTTTTACCTACAAACAAGATCTGAGAGATAATTATCCTTATGGTATGTTTTCAGTGCCTTTAAGTGAAATAGTAAGAATACATGCATCCTCAGGTACTACAGGAAAACAAACAGTAGTAGGATATACAAGAAGAGACCTTGACACATGGGCAGAGGTAACAGCACGAACCCTTGCTTGTGCAGGTGCTGATAAAAATTCTTTCGTACAGATCGCTTATGGTTATGGGCTTTTTACCGGAGGGTTAGGACTGCATTATGGAGCTGAAAGAGTTGGAGCTTCCGTTATTCCGATATCAGGAGGAAACACCAAAAGGCAAATACAAATCATGAAGGACTTTGGTACTACAATACTGGCATGTACACCTTCATATGCTTTATATATATCCGAAGTGATGGAAGAAATGGGCGTAAGGAAAGAAGACTTAAAGCTTAAAGCAGGAGTATTAGGTGCAGAACCATGGACAGAACAAATGCGGGAAGAAATAGAAAAACGTCTGGGTATATTGGCTATCGATATTTATGGGCTTAGCGAGGTAATAGGTCCCGGTGTTGCCAGTGAATGTGAATTTAAATGTGGACTTCATATACCTGAAGATCATTTTATACCTGAAATAATTGATCCTCAAACTGAAGATGTCCTTCCCCACGGTTCTACAGGAGAACTTGTATTTACAACTATTACAAAAGAAGGATTACCGCTAATCAGGTATCGCACAAGAGATATATCTTCACTTAATTATGATGTTTGTGAATGTGGTAGAACCTGTGTAAGGATGAATAAAGTATCAGGCAGGACTGACGATATGCTAATTATTAGAGGAGTAAATGTATTTCCTTCACAAATCGAAAGTGTTCTTCTTGAAATAGGAGATACTGCACCTCACTACCAGTTGATAGTAGATAGGGTAGGTACTCTTGATGTGCTTGAGATATTGGTTGAAATTAACCGAAATATGTTTTCAGACGAAGTAAAGAAGTTGGAAACCATAGGAAAGAAAATTAGGAATTCAATTGAGAGTACTTTGGGAATAAGTGCAAAGATAACCTTGGTAGAACCTAAGACAATAGAAAGAAGCGAAGGAAAGGCAAAAAGAGTAATTGATAAACGTAGAAAGTAATAATCTTAACAAATAAACATATGCTATAGCGGTGAGATACAGTAACATGATATAACGATGTAAGATTGATTGACATAAAATATAGGGACAAACTCTATAATGACCTATGATAGAGTTATGTATAGAGGCATAAAAAAAATTAATCAATTTAAATTAGGGGTGAGTGAATAATGGTAAAACAAATTTCCATTTTTCTAGAGAACAAATCCGGAAGGTTGGCTGCAGTTACAAGAGTACTGGGGGCGAATAATATTGATATCAGTGCCTTATCAATAGCTGACACTACAGATTTCGGCATTCTCAGGCTTATAGTCAACGACCCTGATAAAGCAGCAAACATTTTGGAAGAACATGGATTTACAGTTAGCAGTACCGAAGTTATAGCAATATCAGTACCGGATAAACCCGGTGGATTGTCAATTGCATTGGATATTTTAGAAAAAGAGTCTATAGGTATAGAATATACTTATGCTTTTGTGGGTAAAAAAACCGATGAAGC
>CAZEYH010000109.1:0-7639 GCA_964515895.1 uncultured Clostridiaceae bacterium
AAGTCATTTCATGACTTTCTGGGTGATAACCATATTATATATCGAAGTAGATTTCCGGCATATTGTATTACGCTTTGTAAAAAATAGTTGAATTGTTCCGGGAAATATTTCCGTAGTATAATTCTTATTATATAGATGATTATATAGATGTTAAAGCAGCATGATTGTTAGCATGACTGTTGGTAACCATTGAAAGATTGCAACAAATAGTGTAGTATTTATTATTAGTATATATGCTTTAATTAGTTATACACTATATACGATATTCAGGGGATTCTGCCACGAAAGATAAACATAAGTAATTGGGGTTGAAAAAATGTTAGGGATAGACAAAAAAATTAAGATCATGCAGAAAATAAGGTCTATGCAAATAAAATTGGATGATGCAGTTATAAAAAACCATAACTGTACCGATGAATTGATTGAGTTAAGTCAAGAAATAGATAAATTAATAGTAGATTATTATTATTTAGATTCTGATTCTAGGTATTTAGATCCTGACTCTAGATAACGACATATTCTTTTACAGTTATCAAGTACTGATAATATTTCATTTTTCTCTTCAGGTGATGTTATATTTAATATATTGTCCTCAAGAAATTTTATTTTTAGTTTAGCAATATTATTAAACATATAACAATCTATTTTTTTTGAATTATGCAGATTAATAATTAAGTTTAGAAAATAAACAGTAAAAGATATCAGATTATAGATTTCCATTAATATGGCGAAACCTCCTTTACTGTGAAACTATAAAAATGTCGATAATAACACAAACATACTATACATTACAATTAATGTCAATACATTGGGTAATATACGGGTAATACATAAGTAATACACGGCAAATATATTAGCTTCTAATTGAGTAATTTTAATCTTTCAGTGGACAAAAAACACCTTAAAATGTCTTAACCTGACTAAATAATTTCATAATTGACAAAAAAAGGATTATGTAATATAATGTATCTGCATGGTAAAATAATACTATTATGGTAACAACACATATATATGAAACATTAAGGAAAAAGGTGAAGAAATATGTTGAAATTAAGCCTGATAATTGCAGATGAGGATAAGGCATATATTGAGAGCATAGTAGGGTTTTTGATGGATAGGTATTCTCATAAATTCCAAGTTAATTCCTTTACAAAAAGGGATAATCTAATAGAATTTCTTTCAAAAAATGCGGAAAAACCTGATATTCTTCTTATTAATCTCGATTTTTATAATAAGTTAAAAAACAACTCTTTAAAATCTAATATAACAAAATGCAGAAAACCTGTTTTAATTTTTTTGTCCAATAGTGAATTGGTTTCCGTATATAGTTCGGAAAATACTATCTATAAATATCAGCATGGTGAAAGGTTTATAAGTGATATTATACACATATATGAAAAACAGTGTAAAAATACGGAATTTACTTTAAAAGAATCCAGCAGAACAAAGTTAATTTCAGTTTATTCACCTGCAGGTGGTACCGGGAAGAGTACAATTGCAGTTAACGCTTGTATTAACTGTGCTAGAGAAGGCATGAGAGTATTTTATATTGATTTTGAAACTATTAGTTCAACCTTTTGTTTTTTTGAGCATGATTATGAAAACAGGCCTTACGATAATTTCTCCAGTATCATATTTGCTATTAAAGAAAAAGATAAGAATCTTCATATAAAAATTGAAGGAATTAAGTTTACTGATACAGTATATGATATTCATTATATACCGCCCCCTGACAGTGCTTTGGAAATGGAAGAGATGCTGCCTGAAGAAGCCAAGCGTTTACTATGCCAGATAAGGTCTACAGGGGATTACGATATTATTTTTGTTGATTTATCAAGTGCATTAAATTTAAAAAATATAGCTGTAATGGAAGAAAGCGATGAAATTATTTTAGTACATACTCAGGATTTCATATCAAAGTTCAAAATTACAAGTTTTTATAAAGAAATTCAGCTTTACCAAAAAAGAAAAGAGTTAAATCTAATGAATAAAATAACATTGGTAGTGAATAAGTGGGATGAACATATTGGGAAAGAAATTAATGACCAAATTGATGAAGTATGCTCTATTTTGGGAACGACCCAATATATTAAAATTCCCATGAATAATAAAGTAAAGTATAATCAAGGCCCATACTTAAGGGGAAAAGCAGGAGAGTTAGATAGTCTTAACAAGGAATTACTAAAGTTGACAAAGAAATATACTTTTGCGAGGAATGGTGAGAGATTTCAATGATAGATAGAGGAAATCTTGTAGAAGATATAAAGGCTATGGTTAGTTATAGAATAGATACAAGAAAAAATATTTCTGATACGGAAATTAGAGAGCTCATTACTAGAGTAGTTTTTGAAAAGTCACAGGAAATTTATCTTAACATAAAAGAAAAGCAAGAAATTGTGGAATCTGTTTTCAATTCTATGAGAAGGATGGGAATTTTGCAACCAATTATTGATGATAATTCTATAACAGAAATAATGATAAACGGACCGGATAATATTTTTGTGGAAAAAGAGGGTAGTGTACACAAGCTAGATATTAGGCTTGAAAATGAAGAAAAACTTTGTGACATAATCCAGTCTGTAGTTTCAAAAGCAAACAGAATAGTAAATGAAGCATCCCCAATTGTAGATGCTAGACTACAAGATGGTTCTAGAGTAAATGTAGTGCTAAAGCCCATAGCGTTAAATGGACCTGTTATGACAATTAGGAAATTTCCAAGCACACCTGTTACAATGGAAGAACTTGTTGGATTAGGTTCTATTAGTAAAGAAGCAGCTGATTTTTTAAAACAAATCGTAAAAGCAAAGTATAATATTTTTGTTTGCGGGGGTACAGGATCTGGAAAAACCACCTTTTTAAATGCATTATCAGACTTTATTCCAAAAGACGAAAGAATTATCACTATAGAAGACTCTGCTGAACTTCAGATAATGGGAATTAGTAACTTGGTTAGATTAGAAACAAGAAATGAAAATATGGAAGGTAAAGGAGAAATTAGTATTAGGGATCTTATTAAGACTTCTTTAAGAATGAGACCTGAAAGAATAATAGTGGGAGAAGTAAGAGGAGAAGAAGCACTGGATATGCTACAGGCAATGAATACCGGACATGACGGATCTTTATCTACAGGACATGGGAATTCGCCTAGAGACATGTTAAACAGGCTAGAAACCATGGTACTAAGCGCAGCACCTTTACCCCTTTTGGCAATACGTCAGCAAATAGCATCTGCCATTGAAATAATAATACATCTTTCCAGAATGAGAGATAAGTCAAGAAAAACTCTTGAAATAACTGAAGTTGTAGGTCTCAAAGAGGGGGAAATAATTCTAAATCCTCTATTTAAGTTTGAGGACAAAGGTGATACAGAAAACCATATAGTTAAAGGTTCACTTAAAAGGACAAATAACGAAATGATAAGAACGATAAAATTTAAGCAGGCAGGTATGTGAAAGTAGGAGAAAGTGTAGGAAAAATTATTGGGACGATTTACAATATACTGTAAAGCTGGAGGAATATACTGTGATAAGGAAAAATTTGAAGGCGAGCAAAGCAAGAGAAGATAATGGTCAGGGAACAGCAATAATAGATTATAACGTATATACAATGCCTATAAAAGAAAAAGTTTTCAATATAACAAAGGTTATGCCAATTATTTATTTGATAAGTTATTTATTATATAAAAACCATATATTGAGCTTTATATTAAGTTTTAGTGCCTTGTTTTATCCCTGTATTAAAGTTAAAAAAATTATAAATCAAAGGAAAGCAGAATTAAACATTCAGTTCAAAGATATGCTCTATTCCCTCCAATCTTCTTTGTGGGCGGGGAAGCCTATTGAACTTGCCTTTGTAGAAGTAGTAAAAGACCTTCGTGTTCTTTATCCTGACCCTGAAACTTATATTATATTAGAGAGTTCTAATATAGTTAGAAAAATTGAAATGAACGAAACGGTAGAAAATGTTATTGAGGATTTTGGAAAGAGATCCGGTATTGATGATATCCAAAACTTTGCTGAAGTATTGCAAATTTGCAAGAGAACAGGAGGCAATCTTGTTGAAGTAGTTAAACGGACAACAAATATAATAAATGACAGAATTGAAATGATGCAAGATATTAACACGATGCTAGCCAAAAGAAATCTTGAGAGAAAAGTATTAAATATTATACCTATCGCAATTTTAATACTTCTCTCGGTAACTGCAAGAGACTATATAAACCCTATATACGACACGATAATAGGTAGAATTGTAATGACATTTGCAGCTTTGCTGCTTTTGATAGCTTACTTTATATCAAAAAAGATAATGGATATTCAAATATAGTGTAAAAATGACAATGCCATGATTAAGGATGGTTAACGAATGATTATAGTAATGTTAGTTTTAATATTAGTAATTATTATTTTGTACCTGTTGTCAGCAGGAAAATATAATGAATTTATTAAGCCTATTAGTAAAAAAGAGTATGTATTAAAAAGTTTTTTGCCTATAGGGTTTTACATTATGGATGCGATAAGTTATAGGTATAATTCACAATATGATAAATTGTTACTTACTAAAATTACAGAGATTCACGGAGCAAGAAATGCAGATTTTTATCTTAAAATTCACTGGAGCAGTAAGATAATAATCTTTATATTAGGATTATTTGTTGTTGTTTTAATAGGAACCGGATCTGATGTAGACCTTGTATATATAGTATTTAGCCTTTTATTTCTTATAGGCATAGTTTTTTTACACGACCGGGAGCTGGATAAAAAAATTAAAAGAAGGCGTTTATCTATCCAATTGGATTTTCCGGATTTTCTAAATAAACTTGCTTTAATGGTTAATGCAGGACTTACGATAAGAAGAGCTTGGGAGAAGATAGAGGAGGAAAATGTAAAAGACTCGGAGTTCTATAAGGAGGTGAAGTTTGTAATTGGCGAAATAAAATCCGGGAAACCCGAACTTAAAGCATATGAGGATTTTGCACGGAGATGTAGGACTGCAGAAGTTGCAAGATTTATTACAGTAATTCTGCAAAACATTAAAAAAGGAAATGCCGAACTGATATCTATATTAAGAATTATTTCAAATGAGAGTTGGGAGATTAGGAAAAATACTGCTAGGAAGCTGGGAGAGGAAGCTTCCACAAAGATGATAATACCATTAATGCTTATATTTATTGCAATACTTATCATTTTAGCAACTCCTGCCATACTGGCAATTTCACAAATGTAAAGCAGAAGAGTAAGTATAGAAGTCAAGAGTCAAGAAAAAGTACAGAGAAAAAGAAACAATTGCATTAGCGTGAGCAGAGACGTTTAACAAGAAAATATGAAAATAAGAGGAAAGGAGATGCCATGGATTCTGCGTTTTTAGTGGCATTGTGCAAGTAAAATGATTAATTTATTAAAAAGCATAATTAAAGAAGATGATGGTATTGGAACAGTTGAAATTGTAGTAATTATAGCTGTATTAGTAGGAATAGCCCTTATATTCAGAGATGCCATTATCAAGTTTGCAGTAAAGATAATGCAAAATGTATTTGGAGATGACAGTATTATCGATGATATAAAAAGCAGTGGCATCAGGGACAGTAATCATGTTAATTAACAAACAATAAAATTAGACGATAATTAAATTGTATAGAGTTTAATTGGGTTATATAGCTTAACCGGAACTTATGAGGTGAATTAGATGACGAATCTTTTAGAGAATAAGATAAACATTAGCTACCGGAGAGATGATTTTGCGAGTTACATGATAATAAAGGTAGAAGATGAAGAAACAATCATAAATTATCAGACTGAAATGATTACAAATAATAAAATTCCTAAACTACTTAAAGTAGATATAAGACGAAAAAATAATGAAGCATGTTTTTACTATAATATAACATCCAAAATCCCTCTTTCACAATTTCTTAATAGGAAAAAAGTGACTAAAGAGGAGCTTGTGGCTATGCTGTTACAAGTTACTGAAACAATGCTTGCAAGCACAAATTTCCTTTTACATAATAAATGCTTCATTTTACAGGAAAAGTACATATACATAAATCCGGCAACTAAAGAAATCAATCTTTTATACTTACCTCTTTCATTTGATGCTAATGTTGATATGTCATTAAGAAATTTCGTTATTAATCTAATTGTTTACTCTGCCAATATAGATGATGAAAATACTTCGGACAACTATATTCAAAAAATTCTAAACTATGTAAAGTGTGAAACTTTTAATATTGCAGATTTTAACAAACTGTTAGTGCGGATGAGTGGTGAAGAGGTAGAAGAAGTCCGGCAGAATAACCTTGTATTTGAGTCAAATTTAGATGAGCATGAAATGGTTAAAGAAAAAACCTCCCTTTTTACAATAGTAGGTATACCACAGTTTATAGCAGCAGGCATATCACAGCTGGTAATACTAGTATTGATGTTATTAAGTAAAGATTTTTTCAAATCATTAAGTGGTAATATTAAGACAACTTATTTTGCTATAGGTTTAATTATAGCTGCTGTAGATGTAATTATTTTTAAAAATTTGTTTAGTAAGAAAAAAGCTATGGAGACAGGACCGGGGAAAGGACTAGAAAATCAGGGGGCAGATGGTTATAAAAGAGGAACGGAACAAAGCCGTGATAAAATCACAAACCATTTAGATACGATAGCCGATATGGATACTGATAATATGGATGGTTATATGGATGACCATATCGGTGATTATTTAGATGGCAATATAGGTGGTCATACGGATGATAGTATAGGTGCTGATATAGATAGTAATACAGATGGTAATATGGATGATAGTATTGATAGTTTAGATTATGAAGAAAGGACTTTTTCAAACCATCAATATAATACTGTATTGCTGGCACCGTCGCAAGAAGAAAGAGCTGTTTTGCGATGTATAAGAGATGGGATGGTAGAAGAGGTTCTGATAAGCAATTCAGATTTCTTAGTAGGGAGATTAGAAAGCTATGTTGATTATATTATAAAAAACAAAGCCGTGGGAAAGGTACATGCTCAAATAACAATTCGTAAAGGCAAATATTACGTAAAGGACCTTAACTCAAGAAACGGTACATTTATAAATGATATACAAATTGACAGCAATATTGAACATGAGATAAAAAATGGAGATAGAATTACTTTTGCTAACAGTGATTATGAGTTTAAAGTGTGTTAGTACATATTGCCTTGCTAAAATTTTTAGAAATTAAAAAAATGAAAAGTAAAAAAATAAAGGAAGTGAAATAATGTCTAAAAAGTTTAAAGCTGAAAATGTATTATGCTTAGCTATAATAATTTTGATAAGCAATATTGTATTTTTTACGACATTTGTTTTTGCATCTAAGGAAGATATAACTAATGCAGCAAACAAATTTACAGACATGGTAACACATTGGAGCAGAGAATATGTAGGTAAACTTAATTTACTAGAGATAATAGCAGGGTATGGGGATGGCAGGTTTGGACCTGAAGATACTCTAAAGGTGGACGAATTTCTAAAAATGACATTAAGGGCAATGGGTCATAAGGTAGAGGAAGGAATGGATTATTGGGCAGAACCATATATAAAGCTAGCTAAGGACGAGGCGATTATTGTAGAAAATGAATTTACCGATTATAGAAGGCCTATTTTAAGAGAAGAGGCT
>CAZEYH010000110.1:0-7602 GCA_964515895.1 uncultured Clostridiaceae bacterium
TAGTTAAATTATTTGAAGAAGAATTTTTTGATAGCTTATTATAATATATTTCATTAAATTGCATATGATAATCATATTTTAGAGAAGTAGTTAGATAGATAAATATCGGAATATTACTAGAGAAATTAAATTTTTGGTATTGAGATATGTTCCCATAATACTTTATGTCAAGAGGGTTAAAGTACAATTATATAATCATAGCATATTCTTAGCTGGAACAGATTCTACTATTAATCAAAATTTTTGTGCAATAAGTAATAGTATCTTATTGTATATACTATATATTGAATCTATTCAATGTAGTTTGATACATTTCTATTAGTTCTTCAATGATATATAATTTTTTATTTGGACTTATATTTTTGCTTAATAAATTCTATATAATCCTTTACTTGCTGAATAGCTACATCTGGTAAATCCGATATATCTACATTTGTATCTAAAATTGACGGTGAACAAGTTCCGGGCACTGGGTTATCAGTTTGTCCTAAAAGGAAATCTGTTGTAGTCCCAAGAGCAATGGCGAGTTTTGAAATAATCTCAGCTTTAGGCTCTCTTAGATTGTTTTCATATCTAGATAAACTAGCTTCTGTAATACCTGCCTTTTCAGCCAATTGTTTTTGAGTAAGATTTAATTTTTTTCTTAAATATTCTATTCTGTCACCGACACCTGCCAATTGTAACACCACCTTACCAATATTATAAGATATATGTAGAAAAATGAAAGGGAAGTTGCCAAAGATATAAGAAAAGTGTTGACAATTACCAAACGGTATAGTACAATGTACTTGCCAATTGGTAATTGGGGATTCAAGGAATTTGACTGTATGGTAAAAACCATCAATAGATATTACTTTATAATGGACATAATAAATTTTAAATTCATTGGAGGTTACCAATTATGTTTTATTTTATTAATGCACAAAAAATCATATAACAATAATTACATATAAGGCTAAACTATCTGTTATTTTTTTGTGGCAGTTAAGCTGATATAATTTGCAATAAAAGGAGGAGATATTTTGGTAAATATAGCCCAAAACAATAGATTGGTACCTAAAAAAGGTAAAAAACGAGGCTCCTATAAAATAAAAGAAACTATTACCGGATATATTTTTGTTGCGCCTATGCTTATGGGAATGTGTGTGTTTACAATTTATCCTGTTATAAGTGCATTTTTAATAAGTTTGAAAAGAACAGCAGGGATAGGGGGAACATGGATAGGGTTAGCAAACTACAAATATGTTTTAAAAGACTCCAATTTTTGGAGAGCGGTTTATAATACACTGTTTATAGGTTTATTTTCGCTTGCAGGGAATATTGGTTTTTCTTTTATTGTAGCAAGCATGATAAATAATATTACTGTATGCAAAAACTTTTTTAAAAGCGCATTTTTTCTTCCTAATATTGTCTCTGTAGTTGCAACTTCAATTTTGTTTACTTTTGTACTATATCCAACTAAACAAGGTATTTTAAATTATATTCTTGGTTTTTTTTGCATAAAACCTGTTGCATGGTTTGCTGATCCTAGTTTTGCAAGATTTGGGATAGTATTAATGGGTATTTGGCAAGCATTAGGGTATTATACATTAATATTTTTAGCAGGGTTACAAAGCATATCAAAGGAACTATATGAAGCTGCAAAAGTAGATGGAAGCAATAAATTTCAGAACTGGTGGCATATTACCATACCATGTGTTAAACCTATTTTTGTTTTTTTAATAATGATGGGTACAATAAGCGCAATGAAAAGATTTGGCGATGTGTGGATGATAGGAGGGACCGCTGGAAATCCTGGCAATTCATTAAGTACTGTAGTTTTATATATTTACAGAAATGCTTTTTATTCTAATATGCTAGGAGTAGCGTCTGCAGCTTCCTATATATTATTCTTTATTATATTGGGCTTAACTATACTGAATAATAAATTTTTAAACAAAAGCAACATTTCATAACATATGAAAATATTTTTAGGATGGTAAAAGGAGATAAAACATGACTTCAACTAATATATCAAAGAAAAATCCGAACTTTAACTGTAAAAATATAGTCAATAACATAGGGAATATTATTATATATGTATTTCTTATTATTGGGTCGATTGTTATGTTTGTACCTATTGTATGGATGATAACTACCAGCTTTGATTGGAAAGCTGTACTTGAAGTTCCGTTTCCCCCTAAATTTTATCCTCAGGAATTTTCAATAAAGCCTTATATAATAGCCTTTAAAAATATTCCCATGTTGAAATATATGCTAAATTCACTATCAATTTCCATCGGTGTAGTTTTTATCAATTGTACATCAGCATTATTAGCTGGCTATGCTTTATCGAAAATAAAATTCAAGGGTTCTAATATTATTTTAATTTTTGCATTAAGTACTATTATGATACCATTTGAAATGACAATGATACCTCAATATTTATTATTCAGTAAATTAGGACTCATAAATTCATACATGGCATTTTATTTACCTGCTATAAGCTATGTTTTTGGTACATTTCTTTCAAAACAGTACATAGATACATTACCTGACAGCTTAAGAGAGGCTGCAAAAATTGATGGAGCGTTTGAATTTAGAATATTTTTCAGAATATTTGCTCCTTTATGCGGACCAATTATAAGTACTTTAGTTATATTGGGATTTCTTTGGACATGGAATGACTTTTTATGGCCGTTAATAGTCTTGAATGATATAAATAAATATACCATACAAATAGGTGTTGCTTTGTTTACATATAATCAAGGTATAAATCAAATGCCTGCTATAAGAATGGCATCATCTGTCGTTACTATAATACCAGTATTAATAATATATATTTTTTTACAACGCTACATTATTGAAAGTATAGCGCTGACAGGAATAAAGCAGTAAAAATTAAGTTTTAGCTTTATGTTTGAAATATATAAGCTAATAAATTTATGAACTTTGAAGCTTTAAAACTTTTGTATTCAATATTGTGTATTATATTATACTTTTTTAGACTATTAGAAATTTCAGCAATATATGGAGAAATACTATTGCATATAGAAATATTGAAAGGAGGGAATTAAAGCTGTTATAACAGTTACTTTGAGAGCTTAATATTATATTTATGATTAGAAGTGAAGGAGGCGATGAAATATATATTAATGCATTATATATCTAGAAATTAGATATAAAATAAATGAGATTTTATCAATGGGGGTAGAAAAATATGGTTAGAAAGCAAAGAAAAATAAATAGTAGGTTAGTGCAATTGATAATAATTTTAACATTAATGACTTTTTCAATTACATTGTTATGCAGCTGTTCATCGAAAACAAAAACAAGAATTAATGATACTGCAAATTCTGCACAAAAAGATGATAATATTCCACGTGATGATAAAAGTGAAAAAATTACTGGTGATGTAAGGGTATCATTAGTTGGTTGGCCAGTAGAAGATGGTATAGATCCTTTTTCTGGTAGAGAAACTAAAGGTGTTAAAACTATTTTAGAAGAAACATTCAATAAAGAATACCCTAACATAAAAATCGATTTGAATGTTATACCATGGGACAATGCAAAAGCAAAACAACAAACCCTTTTAATGTCTAAAAGTATTGATGTACTTTATACTTCCAGTGCATATATACCAGGTTTTGATGAACAAAATTTAATTGAATATATAGACGATTTAATAGAAAAAGATAAGTCATTTGATCCGGGCATATATCCTGAAGGCATTTGGAATGGACATACTGCTACAGTGTCACTTTATACCGGTAAAAGACTAGGGTTACCTTTTACAATAGGGCAAAGGATGATTGTGTATGACAAGAAAATATTTGATGACTGGGGAGTTGAGTACCTTTCTTACCACCCAACACCAGATGAAATTCTCGAAAAAGCAAAAAAGATGACTGGTATCAATCCCAAAACTGGAGAGCAAACTTATGGATTGTGGTTAAGTGGTACAGATCTTGGTGCAACAGTTTTTAGAGCAGCCTCTTATTATTTTGATGCGCCAATAGCTGAAGGAAAATTCACAGATTATAGTGAATTGGTTTGGAAACTAAATTCCCCAAATATGGTAAAAACATTTAAATGGCTTGCTGAAATTGCACCTCTTTGTCCACCAGCCTTTGCAACAGGTGGAGGAGCAGAAAACTTTGGAAGAGAAAATAACAATATTGCTATCAATCTTCAGGGTAATGGAGCATTAGTTTTAGGGGATTATAAAGCTTCTGGCAAAAAAGATATGATTGAAAGATTTATACCTGTTTTACACTTAGGCCCGAATGGAGAATGTCATGTACCCTGTGATCCAATTATAATGGCCAAAGGTCTAAAAAACAAAGACGCTTCCTGGAAAGTTATGAAGTTTTTAGCAAGTTATGAATTACAAAAATGGTATTATGAAGATCATGGTGGGGCACCTGCACTAGGCAACCCGGATTTTATTGATCCATTAGATAAATACATGCCTGTTGCCTTAGAAATTGCTGCTAATGCTACACTAACACATGTAAATTTTAATCCTTTTTTTATATCGGATATGGCTCCATTTATAAACAATTATTTAGTTGATGCTGTAACAGAGAAAACCTGGGATATTCAAGACAGATTAGACAAGTTGCAGGAAAAAGCTAAAGAGTGGTCAGCTATATACAAGTAAAAAAGCTACTAATATGCTGTTCCTCTTAGTAATATAAGGTCTGTAAAATCCCGCTATATTAAAACCGACACCTAAATTAATTATTAGCGGGGTTTACAGAACCTATATTATATTCAATAATCAAACGTGTCTTTATATTAATATATTTATCAAAGATACTTTTTATTTAAACCTGTATCATTATAGTAGCAGTACAGTAACAGCTTTTGAAAAGCATATGAATTTTGTATAACAATTTACGTAAGGAGCAAAAAAGATGAATAAGTTTTTAACAGAAGAGGTTAGAAAAAAAGCTTTTGATTTAGGTGCAGATATTGTTGGATTTGCAAATATAGAGCGATTCGAAAATGCACCTGTTGAAGCAAGTCCTCAAGGCTTAATGCCAACAGCAAAAACAGTTGTTGTTATTGGTATACATCATCCCGATGCTGTTATTGAATTAAGTGGGTATCCATCTCCAAGAGAAGTTAAATCATATTATATACAAATGACTATGTGTGATAAATTAGAGCATATTCTTTACCAGATTGCTAAGTTCCTAGAGAAAAAAGGGTTTATGAGTTTACCCACAAATGCAACAAATTCACAAAGATATCGGGCTATAGAAGGATCACCACATACATTTCTTGCTGAAATATCACATAGACACGCAGCAGCTGCCGCAGGACTTGGAGAGTTTGGATGGAGCGGGTTGTTAATTACACCTGAGTATGGACCAAGAGTAAGGTTTTTATCTCTTGTAACTGAAGCGGAATTGGAACCAACTACATTATATAATGGCCCTAAACTATGTGATAGATGTGGTGAATGTATTAAACATTGCCCTTCAAAAGCACTTTCTTTAGAAATAGATGGAATTACAAAAATACAAATAGAAAATAAAACATTTGAATACGCTAATAAAAACAATTGGAGATGTGGGTGGACAGAACACTGGGCATTTGATTTAACTCTTCCATTACCTGATAAAATTGGAGAAAATGAAATTTTAGAAGCTGCAATTAAAAGCGGAAGTACAGGTGGTTCGCTTGGACAATGCTTAAAATATTGTCTCCCTCCTATGTTAAGAGCTAAATATAGTGATGATGGTATTTATGGACACAAAAGGAAAAAACATGTGATTGCAAATGCAGAAATTCCTCCACATAGAAGTGTTTTAGATAAAATTAAAGGTGTGCTGATTGAAAACAATATAGATAATCTTTTTGTAATTGATGGGATTGCATTAAATAATAGAAATATATATTTAAAAGATTATTTACCTGATGGAAAGTGTATTTTAGCATTTTCGGCAAATTTTGAACAATGCAGTATTCAAGATATAAATGGGTTTGATATTAATAATAAACTTATTTCTGTAAATAAAGATACTGATGTCATAATTAAGCTGTGTGTGGAAAATGCGGTACTAGATTCTTGCAGGGTTCTGGAATCGTATGGGTTTTCAGCTGTTCCTATTTGGCCGGAAGTTAAAGATGCCTTTATAAGTACTATTGAAGATGAAATTAACAGTGAGAATATTTCAAACATAAAAACAATATGGGGAATAATTGTTACTAATCTACCATTTAAGACTGATATCAAAAAAGCAATATTTTCTAATAAAGATAAAATAATTTGCGATAAGAAAGCTTTAACGTCACAAATTTTAAACCATGCAAAAAACTTAGGGATTGATTTAGTAGGTATATGTTCAGTTAAAAGAGCTAACATAGTTGCAGAACAACTAAAGGAAATATATGAAGGTAAAGATATTGTTATGAGTTTGCCTATAAATGCAGGCTTGGGGGGATATAGGCCAAAAGTTAAAAAAATAAAAAGAAAAGTACTAGAACCAAGGGATTATATTAAAGATGCAAAATCTATCATAACAATAGGTTTCCATTTTCCTTATGGGATAATTCAACGGGTAGGAAAACCACCTGCTAATAATTATATGTTGTATTCATTAATGATTTCAAGAACATTAAAAGAAGTGGGGAAAATAGGATATGGTATAATAAAGTACTTAAATAGTTTAGGATATAAAGCCATTATGTCCTATGATTTATTTAATGTAAGTTCTTACACAATAACCTTGGAAGGTGAGCATTACGATATTTCGGCTAATAATATTCTTGCACCTATCTCAGGACTCGGAGAAATATCTAAAAACGGAATGGCAATAACTCCTGAATATGGTATTACCCAGAGATTATTGGCTATTATTACCAATGCAGATTTAGAAGAAAACGAGATATTTAATAATCCTTCATTAATTGATAAATGTATAAATTGTAGTATTTGTACATTGTCATGTCCTACAAAGGCATTAAATGAAAACAGAATGGTACATATTAGAGTTGAGGAAAAGGAGATTAAATATATCAAAGTAAACCAGTTTAAATGTGATTGGGCTAAAAGATATGCACTTGTTGAAACAGAAGGAACTAAATCAATTGATATGAGAACTAATATTATACCTTCTCAAGACCCTGATATTATAGAATTTGAAGAAGCACTTAAAAAACTAGATCCTATACAAAGGTTACACCCAACAGTTGGCCAAAACTGTATACTTTGTTGTCCGTATGTTGATGAATATTCGGATTTATTGGAGATATATTCTAATATGCAAGATGATTAAGTACTGGTTCTATGATTTAATATATTATGATTGTTCCCCAGAAAGCCGTTTCACGACTTTTCACTGCAGGATTATCTGTAGTGAGTTGCAACTTCATTGCAACCTGGTGTAATCTAATATGGTTATCAGCATGATAATATATATTTTTAATTTATATCAAGTAGTAAACCAAGTTGTGGCTAGAACAATTGGTAATAATTCTTATCACAACTTGGTTTATGTAGTTTTACTACATAATATTAATCAAAATTAAGACTATTTCTATGACATTTGTAGCTAATATCTTCAATACAGTCTACTATTATGCCATTATTCCAAATTGCTTATAATCAGG
>CAZEYH010000111.1:0-4070 GCA_964515895.1 uncultured Clostridiaceae bacterium
ATTTTCCGCATTGCTGAAGTAATATTTTCCCCTTTAGCTCCCTGTTTCTGAAATTCATCGTAATTTTTAAGAAGTTTCACAGTAGTTGGAAGGTAGTAATTCATAAACTGTCTTATCTGTCGTACCTTTGTGGGGTTTTTTTTAACAAATTCAAATATATGTTTGGTAATGCGCATCATTTCATTTATTTGCCCATTTATTTTTTCATTGGCAATTTCCATGTTTAAGCTGTTAAGCTCCGACATATAAGCGGTTCCTGTTGTTAGTACTTCATCCAGTTCAATATTTCCGGTATTGATAGGATCAGGTTCACTCTCAATCAATATTGTTTTAGAAGGAATTAGATTGGAAGTAACTTTATATACTATGGCTGAAATTACCAAAGCTATAATGAAATCATACCAGCGATACATTGGAAGTACAAATGCACATAGTATCCATACCAATCCAATTAAGTAAATAGGGATGACAGATTTTACTTTAATTTCACGCACTCACAAACACCTCTTATCCCAATTCCAAATCTTAATGTGCATAGTAATATGCCCTCAAATATGGGATTTTAATAAATTACTATACATCAAAAAAAACACTATATTCCTAAGATTAGTTTAACAAGGTAGTAAGCTTAAGTCAATGGAAAATTTAATGCGTGGTGCATTTAAGCAGTAAAAAAGCAGACCTGATAGTTATCAGACCTGCTTTAAATAGAAGTGTATACTTACACCAAGAATCAATGCAACCCTACATTGTGCATTGTACTGACTCTATTAAATCAAAAACTAAAACACAATTTCTCTACCTGACTCGGATGAATCATATAACGCTTGCATAATTTTCGCAGTGATTATCACTGTGTCGATGTGAGAAGGTAGCTTTTCACCAGTTCTTATGCATTTTACAAAAGCATCTATCTCAGCTTGGAATTCCTTTTCAGTTTTAAAGGATGGTATTACCTCAAAAAGTGTCCCGTTTTTAAAGGTATACATTTTAAAACCTGCACCATATTGTAGACGGATACCGGCCTTGTCACCTAAGAAATCGATATACATTTCGTTTTCACCGATGTTTTGGGCCCAGGCTCCATTTAATGAAATAGTTGCAATTTCAGTTCTGATCAGTCCTGTTATGAAATCATCAACGTCATATATACCATCAAGTTTTGGTTCACTAGACCACATACTTGTATACGCATAGTCCTTAATATTCTTACCCAGTATACTATAAGCCTGACCGGAAACAGTTTTAGGCATCGGATCTCCTAAACAAAACATAACAAGATCCAAAAAGTGAACGCCCCAGTCAATAAGTACTCCACCCCCAGAAACAGCAGAATTGGTGAAATCCCCGCCAAGCCCCGGAATGCTTCTGTGTGCTCTAAAACTTGCATAAACATGGTAAATGTCCCCTAGTTCGCCTGCATCTATTAATTCTTTTACTTTTAAAACTCCCGTTCTAAAACGATTTACAACACCGATGTTTAATACTTTACCATATTTGTGTTGCGCCTTTTGCATCTCAAGTACTTCAGCATATGTTCTTGCTGCAGGCTTTTCGCAAAGCACATTTTTCCCGGCTTTGAGAGCATCTATTGAAATTACAGAATGCATATTGTTAGGTGTACAAACCGAAATGGCCTCTACAGCAGGATCTTCAAGCACCTTGTGATAATCTGTAACTGCCTTTCCTACACCATATTTATCTACAGCAGCTTGAGCACGTTCCGGGATTACGTCGCAAAAATACAAAATCTCCACATCGGGATTACTCATATATGCAGGTATATGAGCACTATTTGCAATTGTACCGCAACCTATGATTGCAACCTTCATCTTATCCATATTAAAACCTCCATTTAATTATATTAAACCATATTTTATCAAAGAAACGAACGTTTATAAATATTTCAATTTATGCTTTTTCTACTTAATCAATTCTTTTAACTTATCAATTCTTTTAATGACTCATATTACATTTATCTTCAACAATATATAAATTTTATCAGATGAATACTTATTGTCAATGTCATAACATGCTAAGTTATTGGTCCATTTTTTACATTAGGACCTATTACTACTTAAAGAGCCATTACTATTTAAATTATTTATAATTGAATTATTTGTAAAAGCTACTTTCAATTATTTTTAGGGTTTCTTTACTATCGTAGATAAAATAAGAAATGCTGTCTATAATAGCAGAATCTCCGGGAATAGTCCAGGTTTTTATTTCCTCAATTTTAATATTAAAATTCTTTAAATAATACATTATATCTGCTAATTTAATATTTGTTTTTGTATGTTCTTTTAGAATAATGAAAATATCATCTATCTTGGAAATATATTTTAAGTTTAATTTTTGTTTTATCAGTTCTCTTATAAATAACTGTTGAGCTGCTATCCGCCCTAGATCTCCATCTTTATATCCTTGTCCGGGTATGTTACTCTTTCGGTATCTTACAAATTGTTCCGCCTTTCTTCCATCCAACACCTGCCTACCTTTTTTAAGATGAATATGCAAATTTTGCAATGGATCATCATAGTGCATATCAAAGGGTACATTTATTTCTACACCGCCCAGCTCATCAATAATTTTTCTAAATCCGTTAAAATCCATAGTGAGGTAATAGTCTATTGGAAGTCCTGTCATCTCCTCTACTTTCGATACAATGAGTTTTTCTCCTCCCATTCCTACCAAAGCATTTATTTTTGCATTCATACCTTTTACGATAACTTTAGTATCACGTGTAATAGATAATATATTAACACGATTTTTGCCGGGCATATAGTTTGCCAATAAAATTACATCGGACCTGGTGCCATCTCCGTCTAATCCCAGCACAAGAAGGTTGATGGGGTTATTCTCCTGTTGGTTGTCATTTATATTATTGCTTTTTTTATTTTTAAGGCTTAAACTATTTTCTTCCCCTTGTTTTTTCTCATTATATCTATCCTTTGCATTTATATCAGCATAATAAAGCATTGCTAGACCTTCTATAAAAAAAGCAGATGCTATAAATATGCAAATTGTTAAAACAATTTTTCTTGACAATAATTTTCGCCACCCTTTTCACTGTCATTTTTTCCAATATTGAGCGTTGGACAAAAGCTAGATCCCCATAGCTACCGGCATTGAAGCATATCTATAAAATACTTCTGTCTTATATAAATTACTCATATACTTTTAATCTGACATTTATATTTTTCAATCTAGTATTTATATATTTTTTATTATATGGATATAACATTTTTTAATTCAAATTAGTGAAATTTCAAACTGTCCAAAAAATTTCTGATCGATTTATGATAATGTCCTACTATACCATTTATGAAGAGGAAGATCTATTTATATGAACAGACCATCAAATTTAACCTTAAGTCCCTTGAAAACAAATGATTCACATACCATGCCTGATAAATAGGTTTTTTTGTCTTTTATAGTTTTGTCTTCGAATAAGTACACCGATATCTCCCTGTTGATAGGATCTGCAATCCAATACTCAGAGATACCTGAACTCATATAGAGATTTAGCTTTGTTAAAATGTCTTTTCTCCTTGTTGATTCAGAAAGTATTTCAACTACAAGTGTAGGTATGCCCATGTAATACCCGGTATCATCTAAATGTTCTTCAAGATCACATATTACAATTAATCGGGTTGAACCACATCGGGATTTTCTTTTTGCAGATGTATGCTGGTGATTAACCTTAGGAGATGCAAGAAGATAAACATGGCCGTCAATAAGCTCATAGCGTTCATTGGTTTTAGAAGTAAAATCCCCTCAACCCCTGAAAACTATCAAGGGACGAGGGGTAATATCTGCAAAGTGAATTTGCTCCGGATTTTAATCCATTTTTAACCTTGTTTTAAAACGTTCAATGGCTTCTTCAGTATTTTCTTTACTACCAAATGCAGTTAGCCTGAAATATCCTTCTCCGCTTGGGCCGAAACCTACTCCGGGTGTTCCTACAATATTAGCTTCCTTCAGCAATTTATCAAAGAAAGACCATGAATCCATTCCATTAGGAGTTTTAAGCCATATATATGGAGCATTAACTCCACCAAACACCTGAA
>CAZEYH010000111.1:4080-7593 GCA_964515895.1 uncultured Clostridiaceae bacterium
AATACTTAAAAGACCTTCCCTAATTATTTTTGCATTAGTCATATAATAATCTATAAGGGATTTTACCTGTGTTTGACCTTCTTCAGTATAAACAGCAGCTGCACCTTTTTGAATTATGTAGGGTACTCCGTTGAACTTGGTGGTCTGCCTCCTGTTCCATAATTTATTGAGTTGAATAGCCTCTCCCTTTTCAGTATAAGCTACAACCTGCTTTGGAACTACCGTATAGGCACATCTTGTTCCAGTAAATCCGGCATTCTTTGAAAAACTTCTAAATTCTATAGCTACTTCTTTAGCACCTTCTATTTCATATATACTATGGGGTACATCATTTTCTTGGATATATGCTTCATATGCACTATCGTATAATATTACAGCCTTATTATCTTTTGCATAATCCACCCACTTTTTTAATTCATCTTTTGAAAGTGTCATTCCCGTTGGATTATTTGGATAGCAAAGATATATCATATCAACTCTTTCTTTTGGCAGTTCAGGGACAAAGTTGTTCTCAGCATTACATGAAAGATATACGATTTTTTCAAATTCTCCAGTTTCATTAAAATCTCCAGCCCTTCCTGCCATAACATTGGTATCTATATATACAGGATATACCGGGTCGGTTACAGCCACAACATTGTCAGTTCCAAATATTTCCTGAATATTCCCAACATCGCATTTTGCACCATCGCTTATAAAAACTTCATCTTGTTCCAATTCAATGCCCCGTGGCTTATAGTCATATTCGATTACCTTTTGAATAAGAAATTCGTATCCCTGCTCCGGTCCATAACCTCTAAATGTTTTAATATCAGCCATTTCATCTACAGCTTGGTGCAAACTATTAATAACAGCTTCAGGTAAAGGTCTGGTAACATCTCCTATACCGAGCCTTATAATATTTGCTTCAGGATTTTCTTGTTTAAACCTGGCTACTCTCCTGCCTATTTCTGCAAAAAGGTAACTCCCCGGCAGTTTTAGATAATTTTCATTAACTTTAACCATGCATAATCTCCCTTCATATACTTTATTATATACCTAATATTTAATTTATCATGTTTAATTTACCATGTTTAATTGCTTACTTTTCCTCTTTGTTTTTCCGTCTTTTTCCAATTTCTGCTCGATTATTTTAATACATCTTTCATCTATTACTAAATTTACATTATATTATATTTATTCAATGGTTCTATAAAGCTTTACATAGTTTTATAGAATTTCTGTCAAATCTATTTCCCCTTCAAAAACCTTAACAGCAGGACCTGTCATATAAACATGGTTGTCTTTTTCATTCCATTCAATAACCAAGTCTCCGCCCAACAACTTAACTGTGGCTTTCCTTTCACTTACATCATTAAGTACAGAGGCTACCAACACTGCTGAAGCTCCTGTGCCACAAGCCATAGTTTCTCCCGCTCCTCTTTCCCACACTCTCATTTTCAAAGTATTTCTATCAATAACCTGTACAAACTCACTATTTATCTTTTTGGGATATAAAGAGTGTACTTCCATTTTGGGGCCAATCTTTTCAAGAGGAAAATTCATAACATCATCTACATATGTTATTGCATGAGGATTACCCATAGAAACACATGTTACATTATATATTTCTCCATCGATTTCAACAGGTTGAGAAATAAATCTGTCCTTATCACTTTTTACCGGTATATCTGAAGGATTAAGGATGGGTTCACCCATATCAACCCTTACCATCACAACCTGATTATTTTTCATTGTCATATCAAGAACCTTAATTCCACCAAGAGTTTCTATACTTACATTGGTTTTTTTAGTTAAACTGTTATCATAAACATATTTACCGACACACCTTATAGCATTACCGCACATTTCCGCTTCAGAACCATCAGAATTAAACATTCTCATCCTAAAATCTGCTACATTTGATGGCATTATAAGTACAAGCCCATCAGATCCAATACCAAAATGCCTGTCGCTTACAAATTCAGCTACTTTTGACAAATTATTCACCAATTTATCCGGACATTCTTTTACACAATCTACATATACATAATCATTACCCAAACCGTGCATTTTCGTGAATTTCAATATCAACGTTTTTCGACCTCCTGACATAAATAACATAAATAAAAGTTACTAATTATAATTAAACATAACAAGCATTATTATACCATACCGCAGCGGTTAGCTGCAAACAAATAAAGAAGTTAACGAAGGATTTTGCTTGCCAACTTTCTCGCAGTAGGTGAAACCGCAAGTCCTCCTTCAGCTGTTTCCTTCAACACCACAGGCATAAGATTTCCAACTAGGCGCATGACATCTATAACCTCATCTGCAGGAATAACACTTTTGATCCCTGCAAGAGCCATCTCTACAGCCACAAGAGCATTTGCAGCTCCCAGGGCATTTCGTTTTATACAAGGGACTTCTACCAGTCCTGCTACAGGATCACATGCAAGCCCAAGAACATTCTTTAATGCCATAGCACATGCATTTGAAACCATTTTAGGTGTGCCTCCTAGAGCTTCAACAGCTGCACCGGCAGCCATTGCGGAAGCACTGCCACACTCTGCTTGGCATCCTCCTTCAGCTCCTGATATGGATGCTCTATTGGCAATAACCATTCCTATAGCTGCTGATGTAAACAAACTCATTATTAATTTATCCTCAGGTACATTATTTTCATCAGCAATTGTAAGAAGGACGGCAGGTATTATTCCACAAGAACCGGCAGTAGGAGCTGCTACAATTCTCCCCATACGAGCATTGGTTTCAGCAATTGCAATAGCCTTTTGTAACATATTGTTAAAAAACTTACCACCTATACTGCATCCGTAGTCAGCATGCTTTTTCAATTTCACTGCATCGCCGCCGCTTAAACCGCTTATTGACCTTTCTGAGGTTACCAGACCTTCTTCTACAGCCTGTTTCATTACTTTCAAGTTTTCAGCCATCTTGTTGTATAATTCATCAATACTGCTGTTAAGTTGTACAACCTGTTCATTAATAACTATGTGCGAAATGTTTTTCTTTTCTTTTTCTGCTGCGTCTATAATCTCACTAATTGACTTATACGTAATCATAATTTCCCCCTTGGCTAACAATCCCGTAGTGTCAAAAATTTATATTTCAATTTATACTTCAATTTATGCATCAACAACATCGATATCCACTATATCATGTATACCTTTCATGTTTTTTATCTGATCAATTAAACTTTTTTCTATATCCTGATCTGTTTCTATTATCATTATAGCATTTCCACCTCTGTATGACCGATAAACCCTCATTTCCGCAATATTTATAAAATTTTGCCCTAGAACGGAAGTAACTGATGCAATTACACCCGGTTTGTCTTTGTGCTCTATTACAAGAGTAAAATACCGTCCTGTAAATTCAACCAAGAAATTGTCTACGCGCTTTATTATTATTCTGCCTCCACCCACTGAACATCCCACAACCTTTATCTTTTTACCTGAAACCCCTACAACTTCAATTAGTGCTGTATTTGGATGGACATCTCCTAAATCTTCT
>CAZEYH010000112.1:0-7560 GCA_964515895.1 uncultured Clostridiaceae bacterium
ACTCACCTTAATAGAGTGCTAATAGCTAAAACAATTATACAAATAAATATCAATAATAGGAAGAATAATAAATATATCAAAAGGAGTTGATGGTCTTATGAAAATTAAACCTTTAGGAAGCAGGGTACTATTAAAGGAAATTGAAAGCGAAGAAACTACCAAAAGTGGTATTGTACTTCCTTCGAATGCCAAAGAAAAACCTTATATTGCTGAAGTGATTGAAGTAGGACCCGGAGAAATAGGAAAAGACGGTAAAGAAGTAAAAATTGAAACTAAAAAGGGAGATAAAGTGCTTTATAGCAAGTATAGCGGAACTGAAGTGAACCTTGACAATGAAGAATATTTAATCGTAAAATATGATGATATTCTAGCAATTTTACAATAATTTACTAGGAGGGATTATTAATGTCGGCTAAAATGATACTCTATAATGAAGATGCGAGGAAGGCTATTGAAAAAGGGGTTAATAAACTTGCAGATACTGTAAAAATAACTCTCGGTCCAAAGGGTAGAAATGTTGTGCTGGATAAAAAATTTGGTTCTCCACAAATTGTAAATGATGGTGTTACCATAGCAAAAGAGATTGAATTAGAAGATCCTTATGAAAACATGGGTGCACAGCTTGTAAAGGAAGTTGCAAGCAAAACTAATGATATCGCCGGTGATGGCACAACAACTGCAACTCTTCTTGCACAATCCATAGTAAGAGAAGGCCTTAAAAATGTAGCTTCAGGGGCAAATCCTATGATAATTAATAAAGGTTTAGAAAAGGCTGTTAATAAGGCTGTTGAACTTTTGAAACAAAATAGCGAACCAATAAAAGGCAAAGAAGATATGGTGTTTGTTGCTTCCATTTCCTCAAGCGATGAAGAAATAGGGAAACTAGTTGCAGACGCAATGGAAGAGGTTACAAAAGACGGTGTAATAACAATTGAAGAATCAAGAACTTCCGATACTTATATTGAAGTAGTAGAAGGAATGCAGTTCGATAGAGGATACATTTCGCCTTATATGGTAACAGACAGTGAAAAAATGGAAGCTGCTTTAGAGGATCCATATATCTTGATAACTGATAAGAAAATTAGTAATGTGCAGGACCTACTACCTATTCTTGAACTTGTTGTTAATGCAGGTGGAAGAATCCTGATAATAGCTGAGGATGTTGAAGGAGAAGCTCTTGCAACTCTAGTTGTAAACAAACTGAGAGGAACACTACATTGTGCAGCAGTTAAAGCTCCCGGTTTTGGAGATAGAAGAAAGGAAATGCTCCAGGATATTGCTATTCTTACAGGTGGTCAGGTTGTTTCCGAGGACACAGGTATGGATCTTAAAGATGTAACTTTAGATTGGCTTGGTAAAGCTAAATCCGTAAAAGTAGAAAAAGAGAATACAATAATTGTTGATGGTGCCGGTGATGCTTCTGCAATCAAAAAGAGAGTAGAAGCTATAAAGAAACAGATTGAAATAACTACTTCTGATTATGACAGAGAAAAACTTGAAGAACGACTTGCAAAACTTGCAGGTGGCGTAGGGATTATTAGAGTTGGAGCTGCTACTGAAACTGAGATGAAGGATAAAAAACTCAGGGTTGAAGATGCCCTTAATGCTACAAGAGCCGCTGTAGAAGAAGGTATTATTGCAGGTGGGGGAACTGCCTATATTAATATTATTCCTGAAGTAAGAGAATTCGTAGAAACTCTTTCAGGAGATGAAAAAACCGGTGGCATGATCATCCTCAGAGCTTTAGAAGAGCCTTTAAGGCAAATTGCAGCAAATGCAGGCTTTGAAGGTTCAGTTGTTGCGGATAAGGTTAAAAACAGTGAAAAAGGCATTGGATTTGACGCTCTGAAAGAAGAATATGTCGATATGATAAAAGCCGGAATTGTAGACCCGACAAAAGTTGCAAGAACTGCTCTTCAAAATGCCTCATCTATTGCTACAATGATACTTACTACTGAAAGTACTATTGCAGAAATACCGGAAGAGGACAAAACACCTTCGGCTCCGGCATACGGCATGGATTAGAATTAGTTGGATTAACCGCTTAATTCATGAGTGTTCCGGACGCATATTTATATATAGTCTATATGATGGCAGAAACATTGCGCAAGGGTTCTAGTGAGCTTGCGCAATGTTTCTGGAACATAATGAACATACGAGAAAATGTGCCCGAGTGTTCTCGTTAATATTCTACAGGCATCAATTCTCCTTTGTTGTTAGCAGAAGCTTCTTCGGCTTCGGCAATTTTAATTGTTTCCATGGTGCTTTCAGGTGTAGCTACGGTTATCGGTTTATCATTTAGTATACAGTTAACAAAATACTGAATTTCTCTGTAGTATCCCATTTCGTCAGGATGATCAGGTACAAAGCTCTTCCCATCATTTGGATTTATTGTAAGCTTACCGTTTTCATAAATCAGATTTCCTTTTTCAAAGTTTACTCTATATAGCATTTCGAATCCATAATCTCCATTTAATGTCCAGTCATCCTGGGCATTTATCACTTTCCCATCTTCATAGGTGTAATTGGTAGAAACAATATCATATCCGCTTCCGGGTATAACATTTTTACCTATTGTAGAAACTTTATCAGGTTTTCCGAATAACCAATTAATGGTATCAACATCATGTATATGCTGGTCCAGCAAAGCCCCTCCACTTTTATCCTTCTGCAAAAGCCAGTTTTCATATGACCATATTGGAGTACCGCCACCTCTATAAAAATATGCACTTGTCACTTTTCCAAATTTTCCGCTTTCAACATATTCTTTTAGGATTTCGTATTCCGGCCAAAAACGCAAACACTGCCCTACCATCAATTTTTTTCCGGTTTTTTCTGCAGTTTTAATCATTTGCATACATTCATCAGATGTACGGGCCATTGGTTTTTCACACAATACATGAAACCCTTTTTCCAAAGCTTTTATAGTTGCCTCAGCATGAAGATAAGTAGGAAGTGTAATATCTACATAGTCCATATCTTCTTTTTCAAACATTTCATCCATACAATTATAGAGGTTATATTTGCTAAAATCATAACTACTATCGCTTACTGCAATATTGCCTCCCGTAGACTTTCCCTTAAACTTGTCTGAATCAACATCACATATTGCCACAAGTTTTACCGGAAATCCTTCAGATTCCAAACGTATGTAATTATCCAAGTGTGTTCCTCCCATAGAGCCTAAACCTATTAAACCTACTTTAAGCATATAAACGCCTCCTTAAGATATTTTAATATTGAATTTTTAATAATTAAAGCTTTATAGTTCAGTTGCATCTTCAATAATATTACTTTTACCATATTATAATTTTAACATAGCCTCTTTTTAATTTCCAGTAAAAACTCTTTAGTATTTACCACTTTTTTATCAGCAGCTTCTGATAGTATTGCAAGGTCTTTTGTCATTACACCATCTTCAATTGTCCTAATAGAAGAAGCTTCTAATTTGTCTGCAAATTTCATAAGTTCGGGTATTCCATCTTTCTCTCCTCTTTTTCGCAAGGCCCCGGTCCAAGCAAAAATTGTAGCCATAGAGTTTGTTGAAGTTTCTTCTCCTTTAAGATGTCTGTAATAATGTCTTTGAACTGTTCCATGAGCCGCTTCATACTCATAGCAGCCATCCGGAGATACAAGTACCGAAGTCATCATTGCAAGGCTTCCAAAAGCTGTTGCTATCATATCAGACATGACATCACCATCATAATTCTTACATGCCCAAATAAAACCACCTTCCGACCTTATTACACGGGCCACTGCATCATCTATTAAAGTATAAAAATATTCTATGTTTGCTTCTTCAAACTTTTCTTTATATTCATTATAATAAATTTCCTGAAAAATATCTTTAAAAGTATGATCATACTTTTTAGAAATAGTATCCTTTGTTGAAAACCAAAGATCCTGCTTTTGATCCAATGCATAATTAAAACAAGTCCTAGCAAAGCTTTCTATTGAATTGTCAATATTGTGCATTCCCATTACAACCCCGGATCCGCTAAATTCATGAACTGTTTGTCTTATTTCTTCCCCTTCTGAAGATGTAAATACAAGTTCCGCTTTTCCGGGAGAGTCTATACGATACTCTACATTTTTATACACATCGCCATAGGCATGTCTGGCAATTGTAATAGGTTTTTTCCACGTTCTTACAGTGGGTTTAATACTGCTTATAACTATAGGTTCACGAAAAACTGTACCATCTAATATAGCTCTAATAGTACCATTAGGACTTTTCCACATTTCCTTTAAATTATATTCCTTTACTCTTTCAGCATTAGGCGTTATGGTAGCACATTTTACACCTACACCATACTTTTTAATTGCATTAGCAGCCTCAACAGTAATATTATCATTAGTCTCATCCCTTTTTTCCAGTCCTAGATCATAATATTCTGTTTTTAACTCTATGTAGGGTTCTAATAACATTTCCTTTATCATTTTCCATATAACCCTTGTCATTTCATCTCCGTCAATTTCTACAATTGGTAATTTCATTGTAATTTTATTAGTCATAACATTCTTCCTTTCCTTATAGTCAAGCGGGGACTGTTCCATTCAAGTTGGGAACATGACAAATGGAGACGATCCTGTCTTGTCCCTTTTATCATCTAGCATTTTACTTTATATAGATTAATTATTCAAGTCAAAACAATTCCATTGCAATAATACCTACAATTTTATCTCTTACAATTCTGGAAACAATATTCAGTCCCCTCATGAATGCAGGTATCTCATTTATAAAATCATCCTTTACAGGTTGGTATTCTTTTTTTATCTCTGTTATTAGCTCACCCACAGTATATACCTTAAATCTTTCTATACCATAAATTCGTGCAACTTCTTCAATCAAAGCAATTAATATATCTTCATAGGAAGCATTTGAAGGAACTCCCAATATATCAGCTATTTTGGGTATCACATATTCAAAAAGTGCTCGCTTACCATAAACATCCTCCAACCCGAATAATTGACAAAGTTTTGCAATCTTGGTAGTTTCGAGCTCCAGTAAATACTTTACATAGTAATCATCATTATTCACCGGTTTAATATAGTACCTTTTACCTTTTAAATTATTAAACACTTTAACTGCATCGAAATAGCCCATAGCCAGATTTTTCTGTGCTCTTTCGGCACTAAAATCTAAAACCGGTCCAAGACTTTCTCCGGGTGCTATAGTAATTATATTAAAACCTGTAGTATCAATTTTTTTAATACGTCCCAGTCCAAAGGTTCTCACAACAACTATATCCTTATAACCTTTATCCTGTATAAGATTTATAGGAAGCACATTGTAAAATCCTCCATCAATATATATACTCCCATCTAATGTTTTCATTTTAAACAATGGAAGATTTGCACTTGCAATAAGATAATCTATTAATTTACCTTCAGGAATATCTTCTTTAAATATTTCCACAGGTCTTCTATTGGTTAAATCAAAGGTAACCATTCCAAAATCCATAAAAGATTTGCGAACTTTAGATTCATTTATCAATTCATTTAATATTTTTACTAAAGGTTCAATATCAAGTCCTTTTTCTGAAATAATTTTCCTTAACCTTTCAATTTTAAGGCTTAACTTCTCCCCTATAGCTTCCAAATCGTCTAACTCTTTTTCTTCATTTTCGGTAAGCTTCATAATCTGCGAAGGATTAATATTTTGCCAAACTTCGTAAGCCTTATCAAGTTCCCCTTGTACTATCATTGCCCCATTTAATGCACCTACTGAAGTTCCTGCAACTCCACCAATTTCTATTCCTATTTCTACTAAAGCTTTTGAAACTCCTATGTGATAGGCTCCTTTTGCTCCACCACCTTCTAATACAAGCCCGTACATAACTACCTCCTGATCTATTTAATTTGTTTTATATTTACTAATTCTCCAATTCCCATTCTCTAATTCTCATTCTTCAACGCTCTAATTTATTAACTCTTTATCGATATCTGTTTTCCTATCTATCTTATTGAAAAAATTTAGCCTGCCTGAAAACAGTACGGGAAATATTTTAAATAACTGCTGTAACCGCTTATATTTTACTAAATATCTAAAAAGATAGGACAGAGGAAATAAAAATAATAAAAATATCTCAAATATATACAATCTGTTTTCGTGCCGTTCATAGCTTAAGTTAGTATAAGACTTGGTAAGCCGCCTTAGATTATTAACTTTGTTTCTGACAATACCGAATCTTTCCATTAACTCGTAATACTCCACCATATCATCATATACCTGTCTGAATTTTAGTTTTTTATCAAGGCCTGTGGTTCTATCCAGAATTTCTATATTATATATACTCTCATATTCAAATCTTAATATTCTTGCTGTAATTTTACTAAACTTCCTACTATTGGTGTGTAACCGGCCCTTATGAAGATAATCTATTATCCTTTCAGCCTCATCCATAAGGATATCCGCTTCATTTTCGACCCAAGATAATGCAGTAGATTTTGCAAGCACAACAGAAATTATGGCCTCTATATATTTATTGTAACTCGTATAGCTATCATCATCTTCATACAGCTTAAATAGATGATTTTCACCAACTTCTATTGTATATCCTTCATAAAATTTCATAAACAATTCACTATCAATTTTCCCAACAATAGATTCTACATACTCAAGGAAAATACGTATTTCATCCATGTCAAAATCTATAAAGGTTATACATCCAAATTCAAAAAAATATACTGCCTTATATTGAGTCTTATATTTAAAAATTACATCAATTTGCTTGTCTCCCAATACGATATATTCTTTTTTATTCGCCATAATATCCACATTGAAAAACGAAGCAATGATCTTTAGATTAAGTTTGGAATTTACTTTAAAACAATTAAATCTAATTTCCCTCATAATTTCCCTCATTTTCATCTCTAATTTACCGCCATTTCATAGATGCAATAGGAACGTTTCCTGTTGCATTTTCCCTCTGCACTTCTTGCTTTGATAGTATATTGTTTTCTATGGTCTGATTAACTCAATAATCATAAGTATAACTTCAAGCACTATCAATATTACAACAACCCATTCAATAAACAAACTCCTCATTGAATGGCTGATAGAGGAAAATCCGTCAATAATATTTCCCAGTATATCTGTCTTGCTTTTTAAAATTTCAAATCTGTCATTTAGTTCAAAAAATTCCGACATTTTATCGTAAAATTCTGCAGCATTACTATTTAACCATGTAACATCGGGTCTATCCAGTATCATGATATAACTAATACTGTTAAATTCATGGCGCATGATTCTAGCTGTAGCTTTAGCAAGTTCTTTGTCACTAAACCTCAAATTCCCCTTCTCCAGTCTATCTATCATACTTTCTATACGGTCAAGTATTTTTTCAAGCTGTTCTTCTACCCTTTCAAGAGCTACAGACTTTGCAATAACAATAGAAACAAGTTCCGTATATGCTATTTCAATATGAGGTACTATTGCATACTCATCAGTCATCTCTATTTCATCAACATTTCCTGCCCGCAATTCATAATCATCAGAATATTTTTCCCAATTATTAATGTCGATTTCAGGTCTATATTTTTTCAAATAGTTTAGGA
>CAZEYH010000113.1:0-7538 GCA_964515895.1 uncultured Clostridiaceae bacterium
GGAATGCGCCTTAAAATGAGAGAATCCCCTGTTGCACTAAATGTCATAGTTTTTTTCATACTGTCCCTCACCCTTTCAATATTCTTTTATGATAATTTTTTAATTCTATTCATAAAATTTGCCGTACTTTTCTTCAAAGTTGCAAACTCTGCCTAACCCAAAATATAAATTAGGTCTTTAATTTTTTCTATCCTTCTATCCTCAACATTTTCTATATTATGTTTATCAAGCCAAATAGCTTCTAACCCGTATTGAATAGGTCCTTTAAAGTCGCATTTATAATCATTTCCAACAAACAAAATCTGTTCATTTGGTACTTTTGCTAGCTCTACTGCTACATCGTATATTCTTGCATCAGGCTTTCTCCATCCAACACCTATTGATGTCACAACAAAGTCGAAGTACTTACCAATATCGTGTATTTCAAGTAATTCTTCAACCCCGCCTTCAACCATAAAATTTGAGACTATTCCACATTTAAATCTTGAGCATAAATACGACAAAGTATTCCTCACCGAATCGTCGACATAACAATTTGCTTTATAGTTACTCCAATAATTCTGAAAAACTGCAGTAGCGACTTTACCTAACTCGTTTTTATCATTTGTCTTCTGTTTAACCATAAATCTAAATCGTTCAAAAATATTGTATTCTTCATGTATCTCTTTAAATTGTGCCAGTTCGTTTATAGCTATTTCGTAAGCTTCAGCAAATGAATCGAAATTATCCCATAAACACTCATACCCGCACCCATTATAAGCCCACCATGCACGCACCCTAGAATCTGCTTTTTCAAAAATATCAATTACCGTTTCAATACAATCGAAAAGTATACATTTAAATTTCACCGTTTAAAGTCCCCCTAGCCCGAAGTATTATTTTTCCAACCCGGAATATAGTTTTACTAACATATTACAGGCAGCTACATGAACATACACGGAGCTGCCTAGCGTTTCAAGGTATAGTTTATCTGCACTTTCTTGTCAATATGCAGTCTGAGCAATTTTAGTGTAAATATTCACCTTTATACACTTTGGCGTAAAATTTGTCATAAATATTAAGACTGTCTGTAAGTGGGAAAGCTTGTTCCATGAAATGGGAAGGTTGAAGATATCCCACAATCAGGAATACCGGCAACATTTACAATAATATGATTGCTCCCCAGAAAGTCGTTTTATGACTTTTCACCGCAGGCAATCTAATATTGTTATCCAGCCTTCTTACTAAGGCTGATAAACTCAATATGCCTAAAGCTTCATCAGAAAGTCATTTCATGACTTTCTGGGTGGTAACTATAATATATAATACGAGATGGAATATTGGTTTATAACTAAACTATAACCTTCCCAATCCCATTTTCAATTCTTATTTCCGTACCATAAGGTTTAGACATCTCTTTTAGCCGTTCAACAAAACCTAGATCCTTGGCGGGTCTTGGCCATCCGTTTCTTGAACGAGGTAATCCAAAATTTAGTTCAATCGGTAGAAACTCCAACTTTTTCAATATGCCGTCTTCCATCTCCCAGTGTGGTATAATTGCTTCGAACATTTCACGCTTTGTTTGAAGACCCCTAGTAAAATTATTTGAGCGTTTTTCAAATAGCTCCCGCATAGTAGCATCAGAATTTAGCTCATATTTTTCAAAAAAATCTTCCGGAGCAAATGGAATATTCTCATTATGTAAAACAAAATCGCCAAGTGAATAGAATATTGGTCTTTGCTTATAAATCTCTATAGGCCTCAATAGATGAGGTCCATGGCCTATTATTGCATTGGCACCTTTGTCTATACAGCGGTGTGCAAATTCTTTTAAGAAATCATCAGGTGTTTCCTTTTTTACGCCTTGTATTTCATGGGAATGGACGGATATAATAATATAATCCGCCTGAAGTTCTGCTTCATAAATTGCTTTTTCTACTCTCTGCATATCTGTTTCATTTACTGTCGTAACCCTTTTCGTCTCCTCTCCAACCTCAAAATGAATATCCTTTAAATAAAAGGACCCCTCAGGTAATGGGGGTGAGTACCCTTCAGAGCGACTGATATCTTTTCTGCCATTAATAGCTGTCTCTTCCGCAATCTTCTTTATAATTTCCATATATTCTTCGGTTATATAGTATTTTTCTTTATAGCGTAATCCATTTACGCCGGGTCTACCCGGTACCCTTCGGGACTGTTCCCCAGCCATTGCTGACGGTTCAAAACTAGATACAACGCTTATAAGTGCAACTCTACCATTCAGGGTATCTAAATACGCCGGTGCCGCTGCTTCTCCAAGGTTTTTTCCTACACCTGCATTAGGAAAACCATATTCATTAACAGCATCGAGTGTTTTTATTAGTCCTTCATATGAATAATCCATTGTATGGTTATTAGCAAAAGTTAAAATATTAAATCCGAATTTTCGGGCATCCTCTAATACTTTAGGTTCCATCCTAAGCCACGAGCCACCGCTAAATTGAGAAGCAAAACAATCCCCTCTATGGAGCGTAGTTTCTAAATTAAAGAATCGCACATCACCTTTATTTATGTATTTAGAAACTTCTGAAAAACCGTCATATTCTCCCGGTAATCTGCGCTGTATAAGCATATCGCCAACTGCTGTGAATTTCATACCTATAACCTCACTTTCTTTTTTTAATAAATTACCACACGTTTCTAATCTTTATCTCTTTATATCCTTATTTTTTTCCCCATTATAACCTAATATAGATAACCTTGCAGTGAAAATGTAGTGAAAAGCTGTATCATTTCAAACTATTTAACAATACCAATGCATTATCAACCAGCAAATCCTCCAATTCTTCCGTGTATGGATTGTTTTTTGATTCATATCCGCCTTCTGAAAATGCCTTTCCTGTCGGGAAATATCCTGATGATCCGTTGGTTACTGATGAAATAAAGGTATGTGGGAATGGGGAACATTCCTTAATCCTTCGACCTATCTGAGAAAACACTTCTCCCGATAATCCTACATATGCTATCCCATTCAAAGTAATCGCTTGGATTTCTAGCTGCCTTGATTCACCAAGACTAGCTATATTTATTGTTTGGTATGCTTCAGCCAAATCCGGTGTGCTTCCCATTTTTTTTGCTTTCCATTCTCCACTATAGAAAGCCTGTATAACTTTATGTGCTTGCTCCACCTGTTGCTTAGTTATTTTGCGCAAAGGAACATTAATTAGCTTTCTGCCTGAATGTATTTTCTCACTAGGCTCCTCAGTATCTTTAAGCCCCTCCAACCTTTGATATACTTTTATAACTTCAGCAGCAAGAATATTTCCTACCTTCTTTGAATATTCATATCCTCTAGAGGTATGTCCAGGGTGCATCGGATCTATATGATTGATATCACCTGCTGCTCCATTTATATACATAACCTCGCAGTTTGGAATCTGCTTTTTAACTGCACGCCTCATATGTCCGGGGTAGTCTGCAGAAAAATAGTTTCCCCCAATTATATCAGGATGAAGAGCAAAATTGACCACAAGTAATTCACCGCTATCATCATCATATTTGAATCTTACTACACCTACTGTAGGATCTTTTTCTCCAATTGGTTCAACTATATCAGGATTTCCAACTCCCGGATTTGTTTTTATACTTCCATCTTTCATGCGGAAACGTCTTATAAATGATATACTATCTTCACTGCCATACCCAATTTCTACAGTTGCACCTTTCATGTTATGTGATGCCATTTGTGCTACGTCAGCAATCTTTTTCTCTAACATTGTAATGTATTCTTCATCCGGCCCTCCTAACCTTTTAGCTTTCTCTTTATCATCTACCTTTCTGCCATAAGGGCCTGTATGAGTATGGGTTGAGTGAATCATCACTTTTTCTTCCGACAACCCTAATCTTTCATTAACTATTTTTTTTGCCGCATCAATATACTCAGTATCTATTCCTATTAGATCACAACTAATAAAAACCCATTTTATATTGCCATCTGAGTCCGAAACTGACAGTGCAGATGCGTATAGCGGATCTAATATTCCTTCTGCGTTACGTCTTGAATAATAACCTGCCATGCACACACCTAATTGTGGCGTAATATCTACCTTTGCAAATCCAACTTTTACAAATCCCGCTTTTAAATATGGCTTTTCCATTTTTAAAACTCTCCTTTTCTGTA
Source organism: uncultured Clostridiaceae bacterium (assembly GCA_964515895.1). Classification (GTDB taxonomy): domain Bacteria; phylum Bacillota; class Clostridia; order Acetivibrionales; family DUMC01; genus CAZEYH01. Next base: position 4,139 of record CAZEYH010000113.1, read on the forward strand.
AGATACTACAGTTTTGCATTTTTTTCTCAATCCTTGAAACCAAGCCTTTTATTTTTAAAACCAGATAGTTTTGTTTCAACATTTTCATCGAGAAATGCAAAACCTAAATAAGATAGTATTAAACTAATTTAGTTAAATCTTTAAATCAGACCCATACTTTTCTATAAGATCTCCGAACGTCTCCCTATAATGGCCTTGTTGTTTATGTATATCCTCTTTTAGTATAAAACCACCCCCTGTTTTAATTCTGCCTCCTTCTATCATGTAATCTCGAACGTTTTTCTGCAACGAAGAATCTGCAGGTAATTTTTCCGGCTCACATATATCTGACTGAAAAAGAAATCTATATATACCTGTGCTAGCTATAGAAAGCACCGGGAACAAATAAAAACAATCTTGAAATTTTAATATGTTTGAATCGGTTTTTAAAAATTGTCGTAGTTGTGTGTCGAGTAGCCAACTATTACATACTAGTGCTTCCCACTTAAATTCGGGAAAATATGTATCAAAGAATGGTATCGTGCTTAAGAATGATTCCCTTACAGCATCGTAATCAAGTTTCCTACCACCGGGTATATGTATATTAAGAATGGGGTCTCCTCTTTGTAATATTAGCTCCCATTCTTCTTTATCTAGATACACTTTTTTGTTGATAGCATATGATTCCGGTGATAATGGGAACGCCTGAATTAATCCGTTATATTCTTTATATTCACTTGTCCAAGCATCTTTTTCATCCTCTATACCATTTGTGCCATCGTATTGACCATCACCTCTAAATACTTGACCATCCTCCGCAAGGCATATTGTTTCACCGGTCGAGCGGCTGCGGTATACAAGAATTTTATTACGGTTGTTTATTAGCTCGTACTGAAGTCTTCCGAGGTAAAAAAGAGTGCCTCCAAAATAACGAACAGACCATGCAAAAACTCTATTTCCTACTCCAGGGCTATCATGTTCCTTTTTGAACCGACTAAAAGACGATTCTATACCATAATAGTTTGATGTCCTAACTTCTTCCGGAATTCCTCTTTGTTCATAGAATTCTATCATTTTATCATAACCTGCAAAAAGAACCAGGATTGGAATCATTGATTCTAATTCACCTAATGCATAGGCAAGATTGGGCCAAGAATATATATTACTCCAGTCCCCCACAATATAGACCATGTAATACCAAAGCCAAGCTATAAGTGAAATTTTTTTATCATATCTTGCAATTTTTGCGGCTTTCTTGAACATTTCTCTAAATTCGCTTATAAAACTGAATTTTTCCATCATATCATCTATAAAATCATCTTTTAAGAAAAAGAGAGACTCTCCCGGGTACATTCGTATAGCCGCTTTCCAATTGTTCTTTAAATCCTCAGGCAATTTATCAAACTTTAATTCCATTGCAAGTTTCTCAAGTTCACTAATTTTTCCTTCATATCTAGAACTTATTCTCACATAAATCACACTCCTGTTTCCGGATTTTATTTGCAGCTATATTAATCACATAAAAGATAATCAATTTTTCCTTTGGAAATTGTGTCAAATAAGTATGATCATATATTTCTATTTCGTACCGTTAATTTGCGTCTTCTGCTATATTTAAAATTAATTTACACAATAAATTTAACCTTGGTTCTACTGAACTAATATCCATATATTCAGTTTCCCTATGGGAGTGTGCCCCTATTGGGCCACATGCATCTATGGTTGGAACATCTAATGCAGCTATTTCGTTTCCATCTGATACCCCACCAACCGGGGTAAAATTAATACCAATACCTTCTTGTTTCCCTATATCTTTGAGAAGTTTCACTAGTTTCAATGTGTTTTCAGTCGGAATCATCGGTTCACGAGAACTAATAATCTTTACAGAAGCCTCTACTCCTTCTATTGCCGGATACTGTGACATATGCATCATTTTTTCATATATTTTTTCAGCTTCTTTCTTGTCCCAATACCTTACATCTATTTTCATATATGCATTATCTGCAACAACATTTACAGCTGTTCCGCCTGATACAATTCCTGTATTAATCGTTGTTCCTTTGTTATAGTTATTTAATTTATCAAGAGTTATAATCCAGTGTGCCATCTCTGTTATTGCACTTCTACCGTTTTGAGGATCAGTACCCGAATGAGCAGCAATCCCTTTAAAGTAAACTTCATACTTAGCTGTTCCTTTTCGTTTTATCACAAAAGAACCATCACCACGTCCAGGTTCAAATATGAATGCATATCTACTTCTTTTTGCATGCTCTGTAATCCACTGGGTCGAGCTTACCGAACCAATTTCTTCATCACTGTTCATTAAAACACAAACAGACAATTTGTTAAGCATTTCTGCAGCCTTCAGTGATTTAATTATGTAGTACATCATTAGTAATCCTGATTTCATATCACAAACACCCGGACCATAAGCTAGATTGTTTTCTATACGAAAAGGTCTTTTAGCTGCTGTTCCTTTAGGAAAAACTGTGTCCATATGACCTACAAACAAAACATCATAATAATCCTTTTTCATGCTTTCAACCTTTAACCCGGGCCCGGTATTGTTGTTAAAGTTGCAAATCTCTACAAAGCATCCAAGATCTTTGAATTTTTGGTAGAAAAATTCAGCTACCTTTTTTATACCTTCAATATTATAGCTGCCGCTATCTTGATTTACGATATATTCTAGCTCTTTTAAATATATATCAATGTTAAAATCTTTAACATCCACGTTGACATCTCCTCCTTTGTTAGGTTTTTATTAAATTGTCGGATTGCTGCACATTATTATTCATACCATTTCGTTGTTATTACCCATATCATTGTTATTTTTCAACTTAATTTCCCTGTATACTTCAGGTGAAATCCATATTTCGTCAAGTTCAAGAGTGTTTTTGATTCTAATCGCTCTAATATTATTAATTTCTTGAATACCGCATGCTTTTATAGCCATCTCGAAGGCTTCTTCTTCATCTTTTGCTATAATAGGTATCTTAACTCTTTCGGTAAACGTTGATGTAATAGCATTTGTGTATGTAGCATCATAATTAATTTTGTCTACCAATACCCTTGTAGTAAAATCTGCTAAGCCAATCCCATAAGCATTCCCTTTAGTTTCAGGACTAAGATCCAGTACTACAATTCTGCTAATTGATGGTTTATTCTTCTCAGGTTCACCATGAATTTTCAGCCTTCCTATAATATTTGTATCCATACCGGTTCCACTGATGTTTTTTCCAATTTCCTCTACTACAAGTATGTCTAAACTGTCAACAGGAAGTTTCGGCATAAGGTTACGAGATATTTCCAACAGCTCTTTTTCTCCCTGCTCAATCTCATGGGGTAAAAAAGCCTTTATATGTACAATCTTGTCATAAGAATTTTCAACTATACCTACTCCTGCTATTATCTTACCTGT
>CAZEYH010000114.1:0-252 GCA_964515895.1 uncultured Clostridiaceae bacterium
GGATTTTTAACATCTAATCTGTCTTGTGCAACAGGACATTTTACCCGGTCAAACATTTTTTTTATATGTGTAAAAGGATTCTGGTCGCAATTATCAGTATTGAAAGTAAATCCTACATAAAAATACCTAAATGGATCCACCGGATCTGCCAATCCGTTATGTAGCTCATCCGGTATATTTAAATATATGTCCCCTGCTTTAACAGGGTATTTATTTTCATTGCTGGAATAATAGCCTTTGCCCGAAACAATA
>CAZEYH010000114.1:306-5397 GCA_964515895.1 uncultured Clostridiaceae bacterium
GAGTATCCACCTTGGCAATATAAGTCTCCAATCTGATACAAGGTTATAAAATCATATATTTGCGGCTGATTATAATATGTCCTGTCAAAATGAAACTTATTTTCGCCAATTCTCTCCTTTATCATAGAAATAGCCATTTACACCTTCACCCCAAAAGTAAAGTAATATTTACTCCAACAGTCTTTGTACACCTGCTTTCTCTAGCAATGTGGAAAGAACATAGCCTAATACTGCACTAACTCCACCTTGAATCAGGTTAAATGGTAGTTCTGAAATGGCTGCTGCGTAACCAAAGCTTGGATCTATCAACTTCAGAACAGAGATTTCTGCAATAAAATAACCTGCAACCATTACTAAAGCACCGGTTATTATTGCCACAACTTTTCTAATTTCGTATTTTCTAACATTTTTATTTGTTGTTTCGCTTTTTCCAATATCTGTTTTATCCTTATATTCAGTAGCAGCTTCATGTTTATTAACATGAGCCGTTCTACCAATAAGGTAACCTTCAAGACCTTTCACTATAAACGTTATTGGTGCAAAAATTAATCCTCCGGGTGCAATTATATCTGCTAATGCAGAACCAAAAGCACCAGCAATCAATCCGCTGTTTTTCCCCAATAAAATTGCTGTAACCATTATAACAGTATCACCAAAGTTAATATACCCGGGTGGAACAGGTCCTGGAATGCGTGTGAAAACTGTAGCTAAGAAAACTAATGCTATCATTACTCCATTTAATACAATCTTTTTTGTTGATACCTTTTCCACAACTCTTCGCCTCTCTTTTAACTATAATAAATCTACTAATGGAGCAAGAGGACAGTTCTTTTGCTTCCATGTGATTATATCATAAATTTATTATAGTATCGATTTAAATTATATGTATTAATACACACTTTGACTTTTATAATAGTTGAATAACAACAATTTGTCAATTATCTATTGCGTGATTGCGTGATTGCGTGATTCTCATAATACGCATCTTTTACAGAATTATTACTTGTAATTAGTGTTTGTGTAAATTAATTGAATATTTTGAATAATAATGATATATTAAAGTGGCAACATTGAAATAAATTTTAGTTACTATTTGTGTCATCACCAAAAGCAATAAAATGGAGGTTATTATATGTTTATTCAATCTTTAAGCCCAAAAAATTTTAGAATGGAATCGACTACACTATGGAGTTTTCCTGACAGAGGAGACTGGGCAACGCATAATCCCAAATACAGGGGAAATTGGTCTCCTTATATACCAAGAAATATAATTTTACGTTATTCTAAAGAAAAAGACATCGTTCTAGATCAATTTTTAGGTTCTGGCACCACTCTAGTGGAAGCTAAATTATTAAATAGATATGGGATTGGAATAGATATTAATCCAGATTCACTAAAAATTGCAGAAAGTAATTTACAGTTTGAAATAGAAGAAAGTCCTGAAATAAAAATTCGTCAAGGTGATGCAAGGTGTCTGGATTTTATTAGCAACAACAGTATCGACCTAATATGCACTCATCCACCATACGCTAATATTATAAGGTATAGCAAAAACATTCCCGGTGATTTATCTCTATTTGAAAACATTGAAGAATTTTTACATCAAATCAAAAAGGTAGCCAGTGAAAGCTATAGAGTATTAAAGCCAAATAAATTTTGTGCAATTTTAATGGGAGATACAAGACGCAATCGTCACATAATTCCCCTAGGTTTTAAAGTTATGGAGATCTTTCAAAAGTCAGGTTTTGTACTTAAAGAAATTGCTATTAAAAAGCAACATAATTGCAAATCAACCGATTACTGGCGTCAAAAAAGTATAGATTATAATTTTCTATTAATTGCTCATGAATATCTGTTCATATTTAGGAAACCGAAACTATAGATTGATTCAATTCGAATATTTCACTATAAGTGAATACTTTTTTATGTAATTTATTATAGAATAGTATACAGTATATGGGATTTAATTCTTTTTGGGAGGGAACTTTTTGAAACAATTAAACTTTTATAAAGATAGAGGCTTATTATCTCCTGAAGAAATATTTGATTATTTTTTAGCAACATTAAGAGATAGTATTTTTACATGGGATTATTTTGTAGATTTTAATAAAGTTCATAAAAATATCAAAAAATATAATAAGGAATTAAGTGCTCTAAATGATTTACTAGGGAATGCTGAAGAAGCTATAACAGATAAATTTATTTCTATTGCAAAAACTAATCCAAGTATAAGAAATGTGTTACCATTATTAATTGCTGTGAGAAAAGCAAAGCTAAAAGAAATGCCGATAATTTTTGATATGAGAACCCTTTCTGCATATAATCAAGCAGATTTATTCGATTCCAAAATACCGATTAATGATAATATGGAATATGCTCTCAGACTATTTTTTATTCAAACCGGATTAAAAGACTTTTTTTTAAAGTCTGAAGTAAAAAATTTAATTGATTATTGTAAGGGCGTTGAAGCTGGTATGGATACTAATGCAAGAAAAAATCGTACAGGCACATTAATGGAAAATATAGTTGGTCAATATATAAAGCAATTTACACAAAAATATGGTGGTCAATATATTGAACAAGCTACTAAAAAAAGAATTAGTGATGAATGGGGAATAGAATTAGAGCTTGATAAAATAAATAGACGGATTGATTTTGCAGTATTAAATCGTTCAAGAAAGCTCTATTTGTTTGAAACAAACTACTATAGCGGTGGTGGTTCTAAATTAAAAGCAACTGCTGGTGAATATAAGGATTTAGAGGATTTACTAAAGGGTCAAGGGCAAACCTTTATATGGGTTACGGATGGTAAGGGTTGGCTTACTGCTAAAACTGCAATTAATGAAACATTTTTACATAATGATTACATAATTAATTTAGAAATGATTGCAGATGGAATTCTGCATGAAATTATCGATAAAGAATATCAATAATTTCATAGGAAGTTTCATATCATTTATTATTTTTAATGACTAGTTCAGTGATTGCACCTCTTGCATTAGCATTAGAATTAATAGCTCTCGAAGCAGTAACTTCAATAATTTGGCATCCGTAATCGCCATAATGCCTATCAAAAAAATCATCATTCGGTTCTGTATTTCTAGGATTTGAATTGCTAAGCATTAAGCTTGCACCTTTAGCATCCAACTTTCTGAAAAATTTAGCTAATCTTATTTGGCTATTCTCATTAAAATCCTGCTTAGAATAACTAGTAAAGCTTGGTGTGTTAGGTAGGGGTCTATAAGGTGGATCCATATATACAAAAGTATTAGAATCAACATAGTCATATATTCCTTCAAAATCGCCAAAAATCAATGTAACGCCTTGCAGAGCTTCATTTACAGAACGAAGGTTTTCTTCATCAAGAATTTGGGGGTTTTTATAATTTCCTTGTGGAACGTTAAATTCACCTTTGCTATTAAGTCTATAAAGTCCATTAAAACAAGTTCTATTTAAAAATATCAGTTTTGAAACATATCTTATGGATAAAATATCTACCTTGTTAAAATCTATTTGAGCCTTCTGCTTATTGAATTTATCTCTTATTTCATAATACATCCCTTTTCTTTCAGTATCAGATGCGGGTAAATATTTGTCTGTCAATATTGCTAATTCATTTATAACATCATCTACCTGTTGTTGAATTGCTTTGTATGAAAGCATTAATTCTTCATTTATATCATTCAAAATCACCCTATCGAAAGTAAATCTTTTTACAAGTTCAAAGAATATAGCCCCTCCACCCAAAAACGGTTCTATATATGTGTCTATTTTACCCGCTAAAAGTCTTTCAGGATAAAGTGAATCAAACTGCTGTATTAACTGTCGCTTACCTCCAGCCCATTTTAAAAAAGGTTTAGCTTTCGTCTTTGTCTTCATTGTGTTTCTCCTTCCAGTACCTAGTGTTACGAAATATATTTTAATTAGTGCTTTATTTAACAATACTCAAATAATATATATAATACTACCATATTTTTAACTATATCATTTAGCATTATATCACACTTTCACTATAAGTGAAAGTGTGATATAGATATATAATGTACAATATAGATAGGTGATAGTATGATATATAATTGCGGTGATATATACAAAAAGGTTGGAAGAAAAATATCTTTTTATAGAAAAGAAAAAAACTGTACTCAAAATGAACTTGCTGAAAAAGCCGGTATTAGCGTGAGTTATTTAAGTAAAATAGAAGCGAAAAACTGTAATAAGAGCTTTTCACTTGCAGTTGTTTGCCAAATCGCAAACGCATTGGAAGTAGATATTAAACTTTTTTTTGAAGATTAATAATCTCTTTAATCTCTTTATATCTTTTTAATGTAAGGTCAAGGTATTCTTGTTCAACATCTATACCTATATATTTTCTGTTTAGTTTTGTAGCAGCAATCCCTGTTGTGCCACTTCCGTTGAAAGGATCTAATATACTGTAGTTCTCATCTGTGCATGCTAAAATAATTCTTTCTAGTAAATTCAAAGGTTTCTGTGTAGGAAAATTACCAAAGATCTTCTCACTTCGTTTTACGCATGGAATTTCCCAAACATTACGCATCTGTTTTTCATTATTTATTTCTTTCATCAATTTATAATTAAAATAATGCTTCCCTTTTTTATCCTTTTTTGCCCAAATGATTTCCTCTGTTGAATGCGTAAAATAACGGCAACTAAGATTAGGAGGTGCATTTCTCTTGTACCAAGTAATATGATTCAGTATTTTATAGTCTAATTCCTGCAAAGCATATCCAATAGAATATATATTGTGATAGGTCCCAGAAATCCAAATGGTTCCATCTTTTTTAAGTATACGTTTACATTCCTTAAGCCATGTTTTATTAAATGTATGTACTTCTTTAATATTATCAGATTTATCCCATTCCGCCTTATCAACAGAAACCATCATTCCAGAACTACAAGTAATTCCTCCATTTGATAGGAAATATGGCGGATCCGCAAAAATCATGTCTACTGAATTTTCTTTTATTCTTCTTAACAGTTTAAAACTATCTCCAATTAAAAGACAAAAATCTGATTCGTTATGATATATGCTTTTTTTGTACATCCTATTAAAAAATTCATTCATAAATTTAA
>CAZEYH010000114.1:5497-7514 GCA_964515895.1 uncultured Clostridiaceae bacterium
CCCCCACCAATAATGTGCACCCGCTTCTTTTCTTTTTTGTGTTCAAAACCCGGAATATAAAAATCCAACAGGCCTGTAACCCTATTCCTGTAAACTAGGGCATTTACTCCATATGCGCTTGAAAGATTCTCTGACGTTAAAACTTCTTCAACACTGCCATCTGCAATTATTTCACCATCTTTCAAAAGTATAAGCCTTGAACAATATTTAGACGCTATTTTTAAGTCATGTACGGCAGCAATAACAGTTTTTCCAATGTTGCACATTTCATGGCAATAGGTGAATATTTGTTCTTCATAAGCTATATCCAGGCTAGCAGTAGGTTCGTCAAGCAGAATTATATCTGTTTCTTGAGTAAGAATTTTAGCAAAAAGTATCCTTTGCCTTTCACCACCGGAAACTTTCGTTATAGGTTGGTTTTCAAATTTCAATGTACCAGTATAATCCATATATTTCCTTGCTATATTGTAATCTTCAATACTTTCACTTTTAGTAAATCTCAAATAAGGGTATCTTCCGGCCAATACAACATCTATTGATGGAAAAGGGAATGTAATATTGGTATCCTGATGCATCAGTGCAACTTCTCTTGCAACTTTTTTTTGATTGAGTTTTGTAAGATTCATATCCTTAATATTAATTTGGCCGTCAGCTTTATTAATACCATTTATACATTTAAGAAGTGTAGTTTTTCCGGCACCGTTAGGACCTATAAGACCTATAAATTCACCTTTATTAATTTTTAAACTTATATTCTTTAATATATGAAACTCTTCTATGAAATAATCCAGATTATTTATTTCCAAGACGTTGCTATTTACATTGCTATTATTAATTTTGCTAATATTGTCAGCAGCATCAAGACAGTTATTATTACTATTTCTGCCACCCTTGTTACAATTCATGCCATCAAATTTACTACTATTAGCATTAGTATTATTGCTATTATTGGCACTATTAATGTTGATATTTCTGCTGATATCCCCGCTGCAGTTTCTACCCATATCTTCCTTCATTATAAAGCAGCACCTTCTTTCTTTGCCTTGTTTAGCAAAAACAGAAAATAAGGAGCCCCCAGAAGAGAAGTTACTATACCTACACTTACCTCGCCTGGTGCCATAACCGTCCTTCCTATGAGATCACATATAAGAAGAAAAATAGCTCCCCCTAGTGCGCTTGCAGGAATAAGCACCCTGTGGTCCGGTCCTATTAAAAGCCTTATTATATGAGGTACCATGAGTCCTACAAAGCTTATTGTACCACTAACACTTACTGCACTAGCTGTTAATACGGAAGAAAAAAACATAATTTGTTTTCGAGTTTTTGAAGGATTTAGTCCAACCGATTGGGCCTCCTCTTCACCTAAAAGCAAAATATTCAAATCTCTCGAATAAAAGAATAGTACAGTAATGCATATTAATATTGGGATAACTGAAATTTTTACATCTTCCCACCTTCTGCCGTTCAAACTTCCCATCGTCCAGAATAAAAACTGCTTTACCTGGTCGCTCCTAATAAACGATAGGATAGCTGTAGTAACAGCACCGAAAAACATACTTATAGCAATACCTGAAAGTATCATGTTTATTGTAGGTATTTTCCCACCCCTGGAAGAAAGCAAAAATACCATAAAAGAAGCTGTTAATGCACCAATTGATGCAAAAAGAGGCATAAAATAAATTCCTCTCGAAGGCAATCCTAGGAAAATTGCTATAACAGCTCCAAGACCTGCGCCGCTTGATACACCCAATATACCAGGATCCGCCATTGGGTTTCTGAACATTCCCTGCATAACTGCACCTGATGTTCCTAATGCCGCACCAACCAGCATTGTAGTTACAACTCTTGGGAACCTTACATAAAATATTATGGATTCCCAATCTTCTCGTAATTTTATATTTCTTAAAAACCCCCAATTCTTTCCCCAATTCTTTAGCATAGTTTTCATAGTATCCAAAAGTATAATTTTCATAGTATCTAAAAATGGTACGCTGACCGCACCTATTGCAGTAGAAAT
>CAZEYH010000115.1:0-3838 GCA_964515895.1 uncultured Clostridiaceae bacterium
GGCGTTTTACCAATACAGACGATGAGGCGATGTTCCGCAATTGGTGCGCTGACCCTGGCGTTACCAAATATCTTATATGGAAACCGCATGATTCGATTGAAGAAACGCGGCAGGTCTTATCGGATATTTGGATTTCCAGATATGATGAGCCTGATTTTTATCAATGGGCGATTGAGGCCAAAGACATACATGAACCCATCGGCAGTATCGGAGTCGTGAAGCAGGATGACAAAACGCAAATGGTACATATCGGCTATTGTATCGGCAAGGCATGGTGGCGTAATGGTTATACCTCCGAAGCGTTGACTCGGCTTGTTCGATTCTTCTTTGAGGAAGTGGGAGTGAACCGAATAGAATCCCGTCATGACCCGCGAAATCCCAATAGCGGAAAAGTTATGCAAAAAGCAGGGTTACGTTATGAAGGAACTTCTTTTCAATCGGACTGGAACAATCAAGGGATTTGCAACGCAGCCAATTATGCTATTTTAGCGTGGGATTATTTTAAAAACTCACCGTCCAAGTTGGCTGTCAATCCTGTCAGTCGCAAAGCGGTGCCGGATGATATAGAAATCGTTACCGATTTACTTTGTGAGCTGTACAGCATGGATCGGAACGAGCTTCTGGCAGAAAATAAACAACATTTTTCTGATAGCCGGCAAGGATTTTTCATTAGCTTTACAGAAAATAAACCAATCGGCATTGCTCATGTTTCATTGCGAAACGAATATGTCAACGGCACCGAACTCGGCGGAACCTGCGGCTATTTAGAAGCGATTTATGTCCGACCGGAATACCGGAAAAACAGAATAGCCGCCAATCTTGTCCGCTTATGCGAAATGTGGGTGAAGGAACGTGGCTGCCGCGAATTCGCCAGCGACTGCCTGCTCCATAATACCGACAGTTATTTATTCCACCTGCGTCTCGGATTTACCGAAACCGAGCGGTGTATATTTTTTAGGAAGGATATATGAGGTAAGAAGCGACAACTCCAACCCAACGACGAGTGGAAGTGGGAATATTCCTGCGCCGTTTTATTCGGGAAAGCATTGACAAAGGAATTTATAAAAGCATTAAAAAACAGCCAATAACCTGAGTGTGGTGATGAATTTGATAAAACAGAACACGAAATGGACGCTTTGGCGGATATGTTAGCTGATAAGCTAAACTCTGATAGTTATAAAAGCATTTCTAATTTTGAGTACACATGGGAAATTAATAGGCCGGTTGTAAAACAGAAATACGGCCACTATGTTCTGCCAATGCTGTATGAAGAACGGTTTACCGGGCGCGTGGAAGCGGTTTGTGAAAGGAAAACAACAACGCTGATCGTTAAAAATATTTGGTACGAGAAAGACGTGAAGCAAACGAAAAAATTACAGACCGCAGTAGGCGGTTCTGCTGGAAAATCTGATCTCCCCCGATGAAAAGCGGGAGCTTGTTGCTCTGCTTGTTCCTGTGAAAAAACGGATGGCTGATCCGGCTCTGTTTGACCCGCGGAAAGAAATAACCGACGTTACAATCGCATAACGTGGATTTTGGGGCAAAATCATCTGGCGGCTATCGTGAATGATGAAATCCGTTACTGCGGGACGAACTTCCCCTACATGAGCCTTGATTTAAGCCGCGAGGAAGCCATGCCAATTATTGTCGGCGGCGACGGGCAAAGCATGAGATATTTCCGTTCAATCAAGGTTTCACAGCTTGTAAACACACCAAAAAATATAAACAAGAAAGAGGAGCTTGTTATGATTACAAAACAGAGCAAAATTATCCCCACGATTCACCGGCTTGTCACCAGCGAATACGGAGAAAACTACTGGTTTAACGGCTGTGCCAAGTATGTTATGGAATGTCTGGGCGAAAAAGACTACGACTACTGGTTTTTCGCAGGGCTGACGGGCGACGTGTTCACACAGCATTACAGCCATACCAATTATGCGGGTGATGCCGTATCCAGTTACTTATCGGAGGAAGATCCCGCCCGATTTGTCGAGGACACCTTCCTCAAATGCGGATACGCCGCTACCTATGTTTCCAGCGATGAAGTATTGAAAAATACTGAAATGTATCTGCAAACGCTGATAGCCTACATCGACAATGGAATCCCTGTCATCGCATGGGGAGGACATGTCGGCGTGTATGTTGGATATGAGGACTATGGAAAAGTCTTGCTTCTGATCACGGGCGATAAGAACGAGCCGGAGCGGATAGAATTAGACAAGGTGTTTGAATCCAAGCCGTTTCACGGTTACGAATATAAAAGCGGCTGGATTTTTGTGGGCGATAAAAAGGAAAGCCTTCCGCTTGCTGAAATTTACCGCAAGGCAATCAAAGACATTCTCCCTCTGCAAAACGTAAAAACGGATACTTATTGCTTCGGGTCTGAAGCATTCCGAACATGGGCGAATGATATTGAAACCGGCAAATTTGACAGGATGACGGTCGATGAGTTTGACGCGTGGTGTGATCATACCAACTATGTGTGTGTTCTCGCTACCAACGGCAGTTGCTGTCACGAGTTTTTAAAACGGGCGCGGGAATTAAACCCAGATATGGATTTTTTGGATGAAGTCAGCCGTTTATATAGGCGAATCGCAGAGATGTGGGGCGGCGATAACAACCGAAACGACCCGGACAGCCTCGAAGTCCTCGGCGGCGGGTTTAACGTCACGCTGGGAGTGTTGCAAGACAAGGAAAAACGCGAGAAAATCGTTGCTAAGATTCGGGACTTTGCTGATGTTACAGATGAAATCGTGCGAGTAATAAAAGAGAACATAAAATAGATCAAAAACTACCGGAACAACCCCGATAGTTTTTGATTGAAAATATTTTTATAATATGACGTGTAGTTATCATATTACTATGGTATAATGGGTTCACACGGAAGAAAGGAGCCGCAACTCATGCATTACGCCGACCATAAAACCATACTATCCCCAAACGGCGGGATGAACATATACCGCGGCTGCACACATGGCTGTATTTACTGCGACTCCCGCTCCGCGTGCTACCAGATGCGCCATGATTTTGAGGATATTGAAATTAAGCGGGATGCGGTGCGGATTTTGGAGGAGCAGCTTAGGCGCAAGCGTAAGCCCTGCATGATTGGCACGGGGGTTATGTGTGACCCGTATATTCATCTGGAGGAGGAACTGCAAATCACCCTAACCACCTACGATGAGGATTTATGCAGCAAAATTGAGCCGGAAATTTCCACCACCGCCCAGCGGTTCGCGGTACTGGAGCAAATGCGTTCGCTGTGGACAATGCAAAGATTTAGTTCTGCTTAATAAAAAGCATGAGGAACTTTATAACTTTTATACCGCAGTGACCGGATTCGGCTTTTTACAAATCGACTTGTCAAACGACGATCACATGAAAAATAGTTGGAATCAAACGTGTAATGTGATGCTCAGGGAATTTGACTGGTACATAGGCTTCACAATGGATTATGCAGGATATGATTATGAAGAGTTGATATTCCCCGACGATAATAAATTTGCGGTTTTTAAAAAGATAAAAGCGTCGATTGACAAGGATACCCCTGTTTTAGCGTTATTCGGAAGGCTTTATCAATGGATTCTAATTACGGGATATGATGAGAACGGATTGTTCATTATGTTCGACTGGTACGAAAAAGCCAGACACGCCTTTATTTTAGGATCGAAGAAAGAACCTACCGTGACTATTCAAAATGTATTTAAGCGCGGAATCAAGATCATGGAAAGCATGAAAAAGAAAAAGTTTTACAGTAATTCGGTCGAATATATTTTGAACGATGCAAACTTTGATAATTTGAGCGATGAGGAGCTGCTTATAATGCGTGATCGAATTTCCG
>CAZEYH010000115.1:3938-5853 GCA_964515895.1 uncultured Clostridiaceae bacterium
CACGATACATATATGCTGGATGATTTGAAAAAAGGATTTAACCCATAATGATAGGAGTGTTGATCATGCCAAATCTACTTAAACAAATCCCGGAAACCATGCGTAAACAAAAAATACCCGATGAAATCATAGCTAAATTTGATTTTCCCGAAGCGGGCGGCGCGGAAGAAGTCATGGTGCTTATTAACCAGATGGACGAGCTGCTCACGCACGAACAATGCCTTGCCGTCATGCAGGAGCAGGGCTGTTGCAAGACGGGCAACCCTGCGGCTTCGCACCGTGCGTTCGGTATTGAACACGCGGGTAAAACACTGGCGGAAAAAGTAAAGTTGCTGAATAAAGCAAATATACCGCATAAAGCCCCCAGCCGTCTAAACGACGACGGTACGCTTTCGGTATATTGGGGAACGGAAGATTTGAGAAAGAAAAGCTGCCCCTGCGGGTTTATTAAGAAGCTGCCCGATTCCTTTGAAGTCCCGAAAACATTTTGCGGTTGTTGTGGCGGTCATATACGAGGTAATTATCAAAAATCGCTCGGCGTGAAGTTGCGGCTGAAAGAAATCGTCTCCTCATCATCAAGTTCGGGCGGTAAAAAGAGGTGCGAATTTTTATTTGAAGTAGAGGGGGTATAAAGACATGCCGAACATCAAACGAATGGGAAGAACCATGTCAAAAATGAAAATCTCGCCTGATATTATGGCGCAAATGGACTTTGACGCCGACGACAGAGGCAACAACGTGCTTCCGCGTATTGCCGTGATTGACAAAATGGATGAACTACTCACCAACGAGCAAAAACTCGCCGTTTTGGAATCTGAGGGTTGTTGCAAGGGCGGAAAACGTGACGCGGCTTGCAAAGCCTTTGGCAAAGAGCATAAAGACAAGCCGCTTGCTGAAAAGCTCGCGTTGATGTTTACCGTAGAATACATGATGAACCCGCGTTTGAACGACGACGGCTCATTTACCATTACCATGTCAGGTCATCAGAACGGCGTACATACAGGCAAGACAACCTGCTCCTGCGGCGCTATTAAAAAATTGAAACAGCCGCTTACCGTTTCCAAAACCTATTGCGGATGCTGTGCTGGACATTTCTTGTACCATTATCAGAACGCGCTTGGGGTTAATCTGCGGATAAAGGAAATAAATTCATCTCCGTTAGATTCCAATGGTGAAAATCCTTGTTCATTTACATTTGAAGTTGTGGGAGGCTTATAAATGGCTGTAAAACTCACAGAAAACACTGTTATCAGTGAAGCCGCCGTTTCGACGGAGAGATACCGTGCTTTTTTCAGGAAGTCGATAGAAGGCTTTTCACCGGAAGTTCATTGCGGCGAATTTCAATATTGGTTGGATCGGAATAACGGAAAAACGCTGAAAGAGGCGATTGAATCCTATCGGCTTTCGGAACCTCAAAAAAGCATTGAGGAAAGGCTGACGGAGGAACGATTCAACATTGTTTCCGAGTTGGATAAGACCTTTATTTTGGCGTTTAGCAGAGAAATTGCGGAGTTGGGATACGACTTCGGCGGTCACATCGGCTGGGGTGCGTGTTGGGGACGTTATATGGTTATTTATTCCAAAGTGGGTGTAAAATCAAAACAAGTCGCCGCCCGGATATTTATCCGTGAGAACGGTATCGTCTTACGGTTATTCTTCAACAATGTAGATAAACACACTGGGTACATAGAAAACACGCCGGAGTATATCAAGCACGTTTTCACCGGCACACACGGCGATTGTAGTTGCAACCCCAAGAAAGAGAATTGCAGAATGAGAAAAACCTACTCCATTGACGGAAAGCAAATCGAAAAGTGTTCCGGCGTTGTTTTTGAGTTTCATCAACCTGATATGGCGAAATTGCCGGACTATATGGGCTTGTTAAAAGAATTTTATGTTTCAAAAAAAGGGAGGA